>CAITEF010000001.1 GCA_903891315.1 uncultured Rhodospirillales bacterium
GGTCGAGATGACGACGGACGATAAGTCCTATTGCGAGACGGCCGACCTGCCCGCGCCGTGATCCGGGTGGCCACCCGGATCACGGCACCCCCTCACGGGACGCAATGTCAGATTAACCTATTCGCAAGAGACAATTGCGAGGAGTGAAACGACGAAGCAACCCAGCAGTGCCGCCAAATGTTTCCTGGGTTGCTTCGCTACGCTCGCAATGACGGAAATTCAGTCAATTCAGAGCGGGCTGACATTTGCAACCGCCGAAATGATCACCTGTGCATATGCGTACGGAAACTCATCCGTCAGCGTGATATCGATCTGCGCCCGCATCCCTGATGGCGTGATCTCCGCCAAACGTGCGGCAGCCCCACCAGTGAGCAACATCGTCGGCTTGCCGCTTGGCAAATTCACCACCGCCAGATCCTGCAAAAACACGCCACGCCGAAACCCAGTGCCAAGCGCCTTGCTCATCGCCTCCTTGGCCGCGAACCGCTTGGCGTAGGTGCCGCTGCGCATCTTGCCGGTCCGTCGCTCCGCCTTGGCAATCTCCAAAGGCGTGAACACCCGGTCGAGGAATTTCTGACCGAAGCGGTCAATCGAACGCTCAATGCGGCGGATGTCGCAGATGTCGGAGCCGAGGCCGATGATCATCCCTTCGCGCGCTCGACCTGATGAATTCCCTCAGTCGCCCGAAGACCCGCAATCACATGGCTCAGATGCCGCAGATCGCGCACCTCCACATCAACCAGCATCTCAAAGAAATCCGCCTGCCGGTTGACGATCTTCACATTGGCAATCGCCGCATCCTGCTTGGAGATTGCATTGGCCACACTCGCCAGCGCCTTGCCCTCATTGTGCGCGATCACGCTGATCCGTCCCAGATGGCCGTCAACATCGCCCTTCTGCGGGGTGAACGCTGAGCTGTCCCAATCGACATCGATAAAGCGCTCCGGCGTGTCGGAGAATGTCTCCAGCGTCTGGCAATCCCGCGTGTGGATCGTCACCCCCTTGCCGGTGGTGACGATGCCGACAATGCGGTCGCCTGCCAGCGGATGGCAGCAGCCCGCGTAGTGGATCGCCATGCCCGGCACCAGCCCGGTGATCGGCAGATGATGCCCCGTCGGACTCGAACGCGTGGCCCGATGGCTGGTCAGATTCGGCAGCATCCGCGGCGCGCGCGGGGCCTGCCGCAGTTCGGGATAAGCGGCCCCCACCACGTCTTTCGGCGACAGACCGCCATTGCCGACATTGACGTAGAGGTCTTCGAGGGTCGCCTGCTTGAGCGCCTTGAGTGCCGTCTCCAGCACCTTCTCCGAGCCATCCACGCCGTCCTGACGGAATGCCTTGGCGAGTGCAGACTTGCCCTGGTCGCGCGTGACCTGACGCTGCTGCTGCTGCACGAAGCGGCGAATGCGGGCGCGCGCCTTGCCGGTGACGGCGAAACGCTCCCATTGCGGGCTCGGCGTGCCGCCGCGCGAGGTGAGAATCTCGACCTGATCGCCGTTCTGCAACTCATGGCGCAACGGCAGGAGACGGCCATTCACCTTGGCGCCGACGCAGGTGTCGCCGACCTGGGAATGCACCGCATAGGCGAAATCGATCGGCGTGGCTCCGCGCGGCAGCTGGATCAGCTGGCCCTTCGGCGTGAAGCAGAACACCTGATCCTGGTAGAGTTCGAGCTTGGTGTTCTCCAGAAACTCGTCCGGCGTCGAGTTCTCCAGGATTTCGAGCAGATCCTGCACCCAGCGGAACTCATGTACTTCCTGCGGGCCGGAGCCGGAGGTCTTGTAGACCCAATGCGCGGCGACGCCGTTTTCCGCCACCATGTGCATGTCGGCGGTGCGGATCTGGATCTCGATCTTCTGGTTGCGCGGCTCACGCAGCGTGACGCCGGTGTGAATTGACTGGTAGCCGTTCGCCTTGGGCGTTGAGATATAGTCCTTGAACCGCCCGGCAATCACCGGATAGGCGGCATGGATCGCGCCGAGAGCCGCGTAACACAACTCGCGGGTCGGCACGATCAGGCGGAAGGCCATGATGTCGGAGAGCTGCTCGAACTGCACGTTGCGCCGCTGCATCTTCTCCCAGATCGAGTAGGGCGATTTCTCGCGCCCGGTCACCTCGACCACCTCAACGCCATGCTCGGCGCAGACGCGGGCGAGTTCGACGCGGATCTCCTCGATCACATCCGCCCCCTGCCCGCGCAGGAAGTTCAGTCGCGCCTGGATTGATTCGAAGGCTTCCGGGTCCAACTGGGCGAAAGCGAGCGTCTGGAGTTCGGTTTTGACCGACTCCATGCCGATGCGCTCGGCCAGCGGCGCGTAGATCTCCATCGTCTCGCGCGCGATGCGCTGACGGCGATGCGCCTGGCTGACCGCGCCCAGCGTGCGCATGTTGTGCAGTCGGTCGGCGAGCTTGACCAGCAGAACACGAATGTCCTTGCTGATCGCCAACACCAGCTTGCGGAAGTTCTCGGCCTGTTTGGTGCGGTCCGATTGCAGTTCGAGGCGGGTGAGCTTGGTGACGCCGTCGACCAGATTGGCGATCTCGGCGCCGAATTGCTTGGTCATCTCCGGCAGCGTGACCGGGGTGTCCTCGATTACATCGTGCAACATCGCCGTGCAGATCGAGGCGGCGTCGAGCCGGTAGCCCGCCAGGATATCGGCCACCGCCAACGGATGGATGATATAGGGCTCGCCATTGTCGCGCTTCTGCGTGCTGTGTGCGCCAGCGGCGATCTGCACCGCACGCTCGATCAGCGCGGAATCGGCCTTAGGATCATAGGCCCGCACCTTGGCGACCAGTGCCAAACCGGCGGCGTCGATCATCGCACCTGTCGCCCCGTCGGGGGCGAAGGTGACGCCGGCGCGCCAGAGATGAGAAGCGCCGGCAGTCATGCTGATTTACCGGCGGCCGCGACCGCCCAATTCGGCCTCGATGGCAGCGGCCATGTCGTCGGCCGACAAATCCTCGCCATCCATCGGCATCGACGAGGCTTCGTCGGCGTCGGAGATGTCTTGCAGGCCGAAAATGTTTTGCTCGGTCGGGATAAGATCGAGAACCTCCTCATCGGCAGGCTCCGGCTCCGGAGCGCGCGAGAGGGATTTCAGCAGATCTCCGTTGAGTTTTTCCAGCGTGATCGTCTCATCAGCGATCTCGCGAAGCGCGACGACAGGGTTTTTGTCGTTGTCACGGTCAACGGTGATTTCCTCGCCCCGCGAGATGTTGCGTGCACGCTGGGCAGCGAGCAGCACAAGCTCAA
>CAITEF010000002.1 GCA_903891315.1 uncultured Rhodospirillales bacterium
AAGCGGTGCTGCAGCACCTCAATGTCGCGCAGACTCTCAAAAATCCCCTCCTCGCCCATCGGCCAGACCTCAGGGTCCGAGCGCAAGAACAGGAAGACGGCGAGCCCGAGGAAGACCAGCGGCCAATGCCGCGCCCATCGGACGCCCGCCTGTTGCAACAGGGCGAGCAGGCCCACCAACACCACGAACACGCCTGCCCAATGGTGGTTGAATTCCGACCACGCAATATCGGCTGCGTTGCGCACCGGCAGATAGCCAGCGCCCGGCACGAAGGCGGCGTCGGCGTGGTCGGCGTGCTGGGCTGCCGCCTCGGCGTCGAGTTTGGCCTGCAAGGCGGGCAAAGCCAGCACGTCATGCTGCGGGGAGACCATGCGCGGCCAGACCGGCGCGTTGCGCGCGACAACCTCCTGCCAGGTCACGCGATCCACCGTCAGATCCACCGAAGGCGGCACCGAAGTCAGTGAGGCGGCGGCGAAGAAGATGGTGAAGCCGATCCCGATCTCGATTTCGGCAAACCGCTTCATCCGCGGCACCGCCACGTCCGAGCCCGATTTCAGCCGCGCCACCGTGCGGTAATTGCCGTAGCCGAGGCCGAGCAGCATCAGGAACATCATCGCCTTTGCCCAGGCCATCACGCCATAGGCGGTGCCGTAGATCGCGTCGGGGGCGCCGATATAGAAGAAGGTGAAGGTTGCCGCCGAGACCACGATGCAGCCGACCCCGATCATCGACATCCGCGAGAACCGCGCGCCGACCGCAAGCCAACCCAGCCGGTCGTTGACCGTGCCGAGGGCAGCGACAAATGCCGGAATGCCGCCGACCCAGATTGCAGCCCCCAATTGGTGCAGGAACGACGCCGCCAGCAACACGCCGCGATCATCCAGCCGTGCTGCGGCATGTGTGGTCATTGTCGCTGCGACCAACTCCACCACGGCGAGCAACAACACCGGAATGCGCGGCGCTGATGTGCCAAAGGCGAACAGCATCGCCGACAGCATCACACCGGCGGCGATCTTCACCAGCCCGGCTTCGGCCGAACTCGCACCCAGCGCGTCGAACAGCGACAGATCGACGGTGGCCACCAGCACCGAGGCCTGCAACGCCACCGTCGCCGCCTCGCAGACCACCAGGGCAAAAGCCGCCCAAGCCGCCATTTTCGCGGTGGTCATCGCCACGCGCGGGCCGATCTGTGGGGCCATCGGGAGCGCGAGCAGAAACAGGAAGAGCGCCCCACCGATGGTCATCGATTGGGCCACGATGGTGAAGCCGTGGACGATGATGCTCAGATAGCCGAACACATCGACAAGCAGGACGAGATCCATCTCAGTGCTCTCCCGCCGTGAAGGGGATATCGCCGCGGGTGATGTGGCCGTCCACCGCCAGCACCTGCCAACGCAGGCTGTATTGGCCCGCCGGAAGATCGGCGTGGCTGACAATCGTGTCCTCGCCGCCTTCGTCCATGATCGGCAGAATCTGCGTGCTGCGGTCTGGCAGTGTCAGAGTCAGGCGGGAGCGCTTGCGGTCGATTCGGCTGTTGTAGCGCAGTTGCAGCGTCAACTTCCCGGGCGGCATCGTCGCGTTGATCGCAGGAGTGCTGTCGAGCAGGATCGCGTGCGCCTGAGCCTTTCCTGCACCGGCCAGGGTGAGAGCTGTCACTGCAAACAGCCCCAGCATACGACGTGTGACCTGTTGCATCTCGCCTCTTCGCATCTGCAAAATCGCCTGCGCGCCGGGCATAGCGCCGCCTCACACGCATGTCCAATCGCCATGCACCAATGCAGGCGCATGAGGTGGACGAGGCCCGACAATCGCGGTGTAGTGCAGGCCAGTCTGAGGAACGCCACCCGATGTCTCGCCCACCGCCGTCACGCCGCGCCGAGTATCGCTATTTTCAAACGATCACCACGCGTTGGCACGACAATGACGCCTTCGGACACGTCAACAACGTGGTCTATTACGAGTGGATCGACACGGCGGTGAACATGTTCCTGATCGAAAACGGCATTCTTGAACTCGGCTCCAGCGAGATCGTGGGCGTGGTGGCCGAAACCAACCTGCGTTATCTGAGCGAGATCGCCTATCCGGACCCGATCACCGTCGGCATCCGCGTCGACAAACTCGGCACCTCCTCGGTGCGCTATGTCTCGGCCGTCTTCCGCAAAGATGACGATGAAGCCTCCGCCGAGGGGTTTTTCGTTCATGTCTATGTCGCCAAGAAGACGATGAAGCCGACCCCGATCCCTGCCGCCCAGCGCGCGGCCTTTGAATCGATCATGTGAGGAGACAGCTATGGACACCGGTCTGAAGGGCAAACGCGCCATTGTGTGCGCGGCAAGCAAGGGGCTCGGCCGCGCCTGCGCGATGGCGTTGGCGCAGGAAGGCGTGGACGTGGTCATCACCGCCCGCACCTTGGCGACCCTCGAAGAAACCGCCGAGGAAATCCGCCGCGCCACCGGCGTGAAAGTCACCGCCGTTGCGGGCGACATCTCCACCGAAGCCGGTCGTGCGGCGGCGCTGGCGGCCTGCCCGGAACCCGATATTCTGATCAACAACGCCGGTGGTCCGCCGCCCGGTGATTTCCGCGATTGGGACCGCGACACCTGGATCGCAGCGCTTGACGCCAACATGCTCGCCCCGATCTTTCTGATCAAATCGGTGGTGGATGGCATGATCGGACGTCGTTTTGGGCGTATCGTGAACATCACCTCGGGCTCGGTGAAGTCGCCGTTGGCGATTTTGGGGATGAGCAACGGGGCCCGCGCGGGTCTGACGGGTTTCGTGGCCGGGCTGTCGCGTCAGGTGGCGCGGCACAATGTCACGATCAACAATCTGCTGCCCGGCCCGTTTCTGACCGACCGTCTGCGCAGCAATGCCCGCGCTGCCGCCGACGCTGCCGGGGTGGACGTGGATTCGATGCTGCAGGAACGCGCGAAAGCCTCGCCAGCCGGTCGGGTGGGTGATCCGGCGGAGTTCGGGGCGGCCTGCGTGTTTCTGTGCAGCACGTATTCCGGCTACATCGTCGGGCAGAATCTGCTGCTCGATGGCGGCGCTTTCAATTCGACGATGGGTTGATCAATGCGGCGGCAGCCAGTCCGGGCCGGATGGCTGCTGCTCGCCGTGTGGTTGATTCTGTTTGCCCAACCGGCCTGGGCGCAGAAATCGGCCGACATTCTGCGCATCGCTTGGCGCGAGGCGGTGTCGGATTTCGACCCGTTTCATGTCAAGCTGCGCAACGGGCTGGTGCTCACCCATCTGGCATTTGATGGGCTGATCTGGCGCGACCCGGACACGTTCACCATCAAGCCGCTGCTCGCCGCGTCGTGGAAATATATCGACGACACCACCATCGAGTTCCAACTCCGTCCCGACGCGGTCTTCCAGAATGGCGACAGGGTGACGGCGGCCGACGTGGTCTATACCGTCAACATCGCGCTGTCCGACCCGGATGTGGCGGTTCCGTCGAATTACGCGTGGCTCGCCGGTGCGGAGGCGCTGGATGCGACGCATGTGCGCATTCGGCTCAAGCGCGTGTTTCCGGCGGCGCTGGAATATATCGCGCTCGCCTTGCCGATACTGCCGCAATCCTATCGCGAGTATCTCGGGCCCGAGCTATTCAGTCGCCATCCAATCGGTGCAGGACCGTATCGCATCGTCGTGGCATCGGGGGAGCGCATCCTGCTCGACCGGTTCGGTCTTTACCCTGACACGTCACCGAAGCAGCGGGCGCAGATTGCCCATATCGCGATCACCCAAGTCGGCAGCCCTGACGCCGAAATCGGGGCGCTGCTGGACGGCAATGCCGACTGGATCTGGTCCTATGCGCCCGACAATTCGGAGAAGATTGCGGCAAATCCGGCCTTGCAGGAGGTTCGCGCGGAAAGCATGCGGCTGACCTATCTGTCATTCGACGCCGCCGGGCGCAGCCAGCCCGACGGCCCGTTGACCAAGCTCAAGGTGCGACAGGCGATCATGGCGGCGATCGACCGGACCGCCATCGCCCGCGCGGTGTTGCCGCTTGGCGGCCGCGTGGTCGATTCGCCCTGCTTTCCCACCCAGTTCGGCTGTGACCAGACCGCTGCACCGCGCGTCGCATTCGATCTCGCACGCGCCCGGGCGCTGCTCGCCGAGGCGGGCTATCCGGATGGATTTGACACCGAGATCGTCTCCTATCTGCTGCCGCATTACGCACTGGATGTCGAAGCGGACCTCGCGCGGATCGGCATCCGCGCCCGCGTCATCCAATTGCCGTCAGGTGAAGCGATCGCCCGGGCAGCAGCGGGGCAGGCACCGCTGCTGCTCGGCAGTTGGGGCAGCACGTCGATCAATGATGTCTCGGCGATCCTGCCAGTCTTTTTCGGCGGCGGAGATTTGGATTATGCCCGGCTGCCGGAACTGGAGGCTCTCATCGAACAGGGCAATGGCTCCCCCAACCCTGACAAGCGGCGGGCGTTTTATTCGCGGGCGATCAGGATGATCGGCGATCAGGCGTTGTGGCTGCCATTGCACACCGGCATTGCCACCTACGCCTTCTCGCGCAATCTCATCTTTCGCCCGAGTGCGGACGAGATCCCGCTGTTCTCGCAGGCCAGCTGGAAATAGCTCAGGCGCCGAACGTGATGTGCTGGGCACCTTCCCACAGCGTCATCTTCCCCAACTTTGGCAAGTCCTGCAGATTGTCCAGCACCGTTAGGAAATGGTTGCCGGCAAGCTGGCCGACCTTGCTGGCGAAACAGCAACTGCCATAGGGCAGCAGAATCTCGGTTTCGCTGATCCCACCAGGATAGAGCAGAATCTGCCCCGGTGCCGGGTGGCTCGTGTGGTTCTCGTAGCCCAGGCCGAAATCATAGTCGCCGAGCGGAATCCAGCAGGATTCCCCACTCCAGCGCACATGGATGATGCGTTCCTTGTAGGGGAGCAGGGTGCGGAATTTGGCGCAGGTTTTGGGGGCCAGCTCATCCTCGAAACGCGCGGTGAAGCGATACGGGCCAGCGGCGATCGTGATGGTCTGCATGAAAAATCCTTACCTTTGCTGCATTGCAACCCTAGGCGGCGTCAGCAGCGACGATCAAGGGTGAATGGACTTCAACCCGCCACCGCAATACGATACGGCACGAAGTTTGGGATGAGATGATGCAAGTTTTCATCAAGCAATGTCGCCACGGAAATTTCCTGTTGCTGCGCGGTGACATGATCAGCCAGCTGGTGGATGTCTACGGTGAATGGTCTGAGACGGAGATCGAACTGTTCAGGGCGATCGTGCCACGCGACGGCGTTTGCGTCGAAGTTGGATCAAATATTGGCATGCATGCCGTTCCACTCTCGCGCATGTGCGAGGATGGCCATCTTTACTGCTATGAACCGCAGCGGCCGATTTTCTATACGCTGTGCGGCAATCTTGCACTCAACAACCGACTCAATGTCGTTGCACGGCAGCTCGGCGTGGGCGCGATCTCCGGGCGGGTGACGTTGCAAGTGTCGGATTACGAGCAAGACTGGAATTACGGCTCGTTCTCTCTCGCGCACGGCTTCAGCACGGAGAACAAGTTCGAAGGCATGGTGCGGCACGATGAGGTTGACGTGGTCAGCCTCGATGATGACCATCTGCTGGCGCGCCATGATCGGCTGGATTTTCTCAAAATCGACGCCGAGGGGCTGGACATCGACGTCTTGCGCGGCGCCCGCGGGCTGATCGCCAAGCATCACCCGGATATTTTCGTCGAAGCCAACACCGCAGACGCGGCCCGCGCGATCTTGGCCGAGTTGGGTGAGGAGTACCGCGGTTATTGGTTCTTCAACGCCCGCGCCCGCAGGGACAATTACAATCGGATCAAATTTATGATCCCCGGCGCGGATTTCAACATCATCCTACGCCATGTCTCACGGGATCAACATATATTGGAGACGGCGTTGGAGCTCATCAATCCAGGATTTGACGAACCGATCCAGGTGCCGATCTATACCAACTTCACCTGGGGCTAATTGCTGGAGGTCCGGCTTGGGAGAAGCGGCTGCCCGCCTCTCCCGCCCGGTCGCATCAGAACGTTGGCAGCACCGGGAAATCGGTGCCGAACCACTTGGTCCAGATCGCGGCGAGTTCGCCGTTGTTCTTGGTGTAGTAGACGAACGTGTTCACCCAGCGATGCAGGTTGTACTGGTCCTTGCGCATCGTGATGCCGTTGGGCTGGCGCAGCAGGATGAACGCCTCACCGAGATTGAGTTCCGGGCTCTTGGCATACAGCGCACGGCCGGTGAAACCGGTCTCGGCAATGGCGTCGACCTGACCCGAGGCGAGGGCCTGGTAGGTGCTGGCGTCGTCGTCGAAGCGCTGGATTTTGGCGGAGGTTCCGAGCGCGTTGGTCAGCAGCACGTCCTGCACCGCACCGCGCGGCACGCCAACGCGCTTGCCCTTGAGGTCCTCGATGCTCTTGATGCCGGAATCCTTGCGGGCAAACACCGAGTTTTCGATCGCCGAATACGGGATCGAGAACAACACCTGCTTGGCGCGCTCCGGCGTGATGCCGAAGGTGGCGATCAGCAGGTCGACCTTGCCAGTGACGAGATAGGGAATGCGGTTCGGACCGGTGACGGGGATCAGATTGATCTTCACGCCGAGATATTTGCCCATCAGCTTGGCGACATCGGCGTCATAGCCATCGGGTTCCTGATTGGCGTTGACGGTGCCGTAGGGCGGCACGTCGATCAGCACGCCGATATTGATCGTGCCTTTGGTCAGGATCTCGTCAACCGTTTGGGCTTGCACTGGGCTCGCGTGCAAGCCGGTCAGGCCCACCGCCAGGATGGCGGCGGCGAGGAATTTC
>CAITEF010000003.1 GCA_903891315.1 uncultured Rhodospirillales bacterium
AGGGCTGCCCGCAGCAAGCCGAGTTCGGCCTCGGAGCGCGCGGGCTTGAGGCTGACGCTGTCATGCACCGATGTCTCGCCATACATCGAGGGGTCGACATCGAAGCCGCCACCGGTGATCACCAGCGCGTCGATGATGTCGAGATAGGCCTCGGAGAACTGGTTGTGCGGCAACGCCAAGGGCAGACCACCCGCCGCCTCGATGGCATCGACATAGTTTTGGCGCAGCGCGTACCAGGGGTAGCGCGAATAGCCGCCGGGGATATCGGCGGGCGGCTCGGCGTCCAGCGTCACGCCGATGCGGGGTAGTCTGTTGCTCATGGCCTCTGCTGGCGCTCCAACGGAATTCCGGGCATTTCTATCGCATGGATGCGATGGAAATGGCACTGGACGAAGCGCGCAAGGCACAACTGCGTGGGGAGGTGCCTGTCGGTGCCGTGCTGCTCGATTCGAACGGACAGGTGGTCGCGGCCGATGGCAACCGGACCGAGGAACTTTCCGACGCCTCGGCCCATGCCGAGATGCTGGTGCTGCGGGCGGCGGGGCGGCTGCGCGGCTCGGCGCGGCTGCCGGATTGCGAGATCGTCGTCACGTTGGAGCCCTGCCCGATGTGTGCGGCCGCGATTTCGGCGTTTCGGGTGGGGCGGGTGGTGTTCGGGGCCTATGATCCGAAAGGCGGCGGGATCGAGCACGGGCCGCAGCTTTACCGCGCACCGGGCAGCCATTTCCGGCCGGAGGTTGTCGGTGGGGTGCGGGAGGGGGAGGCGGCAGGGTTGCTGAAGGCATTTTTCGCAGAGTTGCGGCGATAGAGCGCGATCAACGCGTCATTTTGCTTTCTTGAGCAGCCGAAATGGCATGGCGCAGTTTTTCTTCCAATTTTTGAATGTTGTACGGTTTTCCAATAATTTGGCTGCCGACCAGATGCGGAGGGAAAATGCTGGAAACACTGTATCCGGTGCTGAACACAAACGGCACTCCAATCTTGTTCAGCAGATCGGCCACGTCCCATGACAATTCGCCGTTGAGATTGATATCCAGCAATGCGACGTCAAATGATCGCGATCTAACAATGGCAAGCGCTTCGGATTTGCTTGCTGCGGTGCCAGCGACCGTCCAACCGAGAACTTCAAAAACAGTCTCCAGATCTCGCATGACCAGGAAGGAATCCTCGACGATCAAAACGCGGAAACTCTGATTTTCAGGCTGCGACGCCAGATCGGCTTGCTCGGGATGGTCACTCGGATTTGGCAGCTGCGGTATATCCGATTGGGTGACGGATGCGGATGGCAAGGAAATCTCGCAGACAACGCCGGCGCGCAAGTAATGGATTTTCGCGCTGCCACCGGTCTCCATCGCAAGCGCACGCTCGATCAGTGTTGAGCCAAAACCGTGACGCGTGGGAACCTCCACGATCGGTCCGCCGGTTTCGTTCCAAGACAGTTCGATGCCGCCATCGCTGGCCAGCCGCCAGCTCACGCTCACCCGGCCGCCGGAGCACGACAGCGCCCCAAATTTCGCGGCGTTCGTCGCCAATTCATGTACAGACAGCGAGAGCGACAATGCGGATTTCGGAGTCAGCAGCACATCCGGGCCGCGCAGCACCACTTCAAAATTAACGGCGGAATAATGGTCAAGTTCTTCCTGCAGCAGCTTCTCCACCGAGATACCCTCCCAGCGGCTTTGCGAGAGCAGGCTGTGCGCCTTGGCCATCGATTGGATGCGCCCTTCCAGGCCGCGCACAAATCCGCTCAATGTGCTGGCACTGCGGCCGGTGTGCCCAACAAGTGCCTGGATGTTGGCCAGCGTGTTCTTCACCCGATGGTCGAGTTCGGCCATCAGCAGCTTGTCACGCTCAGCGACCCGCTTGCGTTCGGCCGCCGCGATATTGATGCGGCGCAGAACCACGTGGAGCAATGCGACACGCAGATCCAAGGCAGCGTCGCTGTCCGCATTGCTCCACGGCAGACACCGCCCCCGGACGGTCTCTTTCCACACTTCGAAGGATTTGCGCGGGCTCAGTCGGCCATCACCGGTGGCGTCCGCCGCAAGTTTTTTCGGCTCCCCGGCCCAACGCGAGGTTTCCACAAGTTCAGGCCGGAACCAGATGATGAAATCGGCGATCTCCCCGGAGACCGATATCGCCAGTACACCCGATGCGACATCGGCAAACGCGTTGGCTGGTGGCCACAATTCGCCCAGCCGGTCGGTCGACCACACGCCCGTACTGTCCGCCATATGGGTCCCGAGCCAGACCACCAATTGCTTGATCTGCTCGTCATTTGGCGTGATGCCCAGGAATGTCAGTTGGCCGCTGATGCTGACCGCAACACCACCGTGTTGGTGGCCATTGATCGATGCGCTGCCGCCATGGATGTAGTCGAGCAGGTTGGGGGATTCCCGTGTCAGCCCGATGGCATAATCGTCAGCGGTGGCGAGATTGAGCAGAAGATTCTGCAACACTGTGCGGGTCGCCAGACGATCGTGAAATTCCTCGCCCTTCTGGCGTGCTTCCAGCAGCATCGAGAACATCGAGCCGAACAGCTCGCACACCGCGCGCAGGTGGCGCGGCAGAATGCGTGGGCTGTAATGATGGCACGCGATCAACCCCCAGAGCGTGCCTTCGCTGATGATGGAGATCGACATCGATGCGTCGATTCCCATGTTGCGCAGATACTCGCGATGGATGGGGGAGACATCGCGCAGCACCGCTTGGCTCATATCCAGCGGCAGCAACGTGTGCGGGTTCTTCGTCGGAACCAGTGGTGCGGGTTCATATTCGACGCGGGTGATCAGCCGCAGCCAATTCTTGACGTAAAGATTGCGCGCCTGCTGCGGAATGTCAGCGGCCGGGTAATGCAGATCGAGAAACGGCTCCAGATGCGGCTCTCGACTCTCGGCGATGACCCAGCCGGAGCCGTCATGCATGAAGCGATAGACCAGCACCCGGTCATATCTGGCGAGTTGCCGGACGCGCTCCGCCGCTGTCTGGCACAGGGACGATAGAGACGGGAGCGTGTCGAGACCGGCCACCATCTCTTGCACGCCCGAGAGCGGATCGGCGGCAAAGCGGTCATTCAGGTCGGCCGCCTCAAATTCGAGGACGAGTAACCCATCCACGCGGTGCAGGCTGGTGTCGACAGGGCAGTCGGAGATGACCCGCAATGCCGGGTCGAGCAGATGGCGCGGTTTGGCCAGATCGAAGCTGGCGGCAAGCCTGCGGAGGTTTTCGATCTGGTCGGGTCGAAACAGCGAGGAGGTCGATGTGCCGAGCAGGGCTTCCAGCTTCACGCCCAGCAGCCCCATCGTATCGCCCGCAGCCTGAAGGATTTCCTGCGCGTGCCCATCGAGCACGAGCATGGCGCCATGCGGCAGGATGTGGCCTGGAATATGGATCGGCTCACGGTCGCAGGTTGTCAGGTCAGTTGGCCCCGGCAGCGGATGCATTCCTGACATTTTTTTGCAACTCCAATCGGTTCGCTCCCTTGGCCGATGGAATTTAGGGCAGCGTCAGCATGTAGCCTTGTCCGCCATGGGTTGGAGGCCGAGATCTGGATGATGGCCATCCGGAGCGCTGGCCTTCAAAGCCCAATTTAAACATGGTCGTCGCAGACTTGCCGATAGGGCAGGCTGATCGCGTTGTCGCACGGTCACGCAGATGTTCTAGCCGATAGCAGGCACTTTCTGGACTATCACATTGTACCTGCCTACGCCGCTCGGTTATTCAAGGCTGGGGATACCCGGTTTCCGTTCATTTCCGTCGGTGCGGGGGGCGCTTTCCGATGTCATTGAATCGTCGCCGCTTTGTCACCCATTCATCGCAGAGCACCGCTAATCCTGCCTCGCTGTGACACGAGTGGGGAAAGCTGTGCGCCTTGGTTTGGGCAAAACACAACACGAAAACATGACGGCATGGCTGCTGCTCGCGCCGTCGCTGCTGTTTCTCGCTGCCTTCACCTACTGGCCAGTGATCGGCGTCACCCTGCGCAGCTTCACGCAACAGCGCTACGGCCAGCAGGCAAGCTGGGGGTTCGACAATTTCCGCCGCCTCGCCGCCGACGCGCATTTCGGCCATGTGCTGACCAACTCGGTGCTCTACGCGGTGGGAACGATCATCCCGAGCCTCGCTTTGGCGCTCGGTTTCGCGATGGCGCTGCGTCGCCCCGGCCGCTTGGCGACGGTGCTGCGCACGGTGCTGGTGATGCCGCAGCTGATCCCGCTGGTGGCCGCCGCCGCCTTGTTCGTGTTCGTGTTTCTGCCGGGTGAGGGGCTGCTTGATCACTATCTCGCCTATTTCGGCAGGCACGCGACGAACTGGCTCGGCAGCCCGGACCTCGCACTTTGGGCGATCATCGCGATCACCATCTGGAAGAACACCGGCTATTACATGCTGTTCTTCCTCGCCGGCCTCGCCGGTATCCCCGACGAGTTGATCGAGGCCGCGCGCGTCGATGGCGCGCATGGCTGGCGGCGGTTTGTCGATGTGATCCTGCCGCTGCTGGGGCCGACCTTCGGGTTCGTCACCGTGATCGCCATGGTCAACACGCTCATCCAGATCGACCACATCATCGTCATGACCGGCGGTGGGCCGTCGGATCGGACGAACATGATCCTCTATTACATCTACCAGCAGGCCGAGCAGAACCAGGACACCGGACTTGCGGCGGCGGCCACGGTGCTGTGTGTCGGCGGATTGCTGCTGCTTTCGGTGCTCTCCCTTCGTGCGTTGGAGCGGGGGATTCATTATGAAAGCTGAGCGCGTCGGCCTGCTGCTGGCCTCGTTCGCCGCGATATTGTGGGCGGCCCCGTTCGCCTGGATGGCGGTGGCATCGGTGCGGCCCGGCGTGGCGGGGGCGAGTGACATCGCCTCGCTCTGGCCGTCCGGTCCCTACAGCCTCGCGAATTTTCGCGATGCCTGGGACAGCGGGCAATTCCCGCTCTGGTATCTCAACACCGCCCTGCTCTGTGCTGGGATTTTCGCGGTGCAGGCGGTGACGGTCAGTCTGGCCGGATACGCCTTCGCGCGGGTCAATTTCCGTGGGCGCGAGACGGTCTTCGTGTTGTTCCTGCTGCAATTGCTGCTGCCGCCCGCCGTGCTGGTGGTGCCGAACCTCAACATGATCACCAAGACCGGTCTATTTGACAGCCTGGCTGGCATCGGAGCGCCCTACTGTGCCTCGGCGTTCGGCGTGTTTCTGATGCGCCAGACCTTCCGCTCGATCCCGCGCGACTTCGAGGAAGCCGCAAGGATGGACGGCGCCTCGCGGCTTGCCATCATCCGCGACGTGCTGATCCCGCTCGCCCGCCCCGGCTTGGCGGCGTTCGCGGTGGTCTCGGTGTCCTCGCACTGGAACGAGTTCCTCTGGCCGTTGATGGCGGTGTCGTCGCCGCGAAATCAGGTGCTCACGGTGGGGCTGGCCAGCTTCACCCTGTCTTCGGAAAGCGGCGGTGAATGGGGCGTGATCGCCGCAGGCACTGCCCTTGTCGCTGCTCCGTTGTTGATCGGCTTCGCGATCTTCCAGCGGCGTTTCGTTGCCAACCTCGTCTCAACCGGACTCAAATAAGGAGAACGCCATGCGTAAGCTAGCAAGCGCCGCCGCCGCACTGCTGATGATGGGCAGTGCCGCGCAGGCCGCCACCGAGATCGATTTCTTCTTCCCTGTTCCCGTGCAGGGCAAGCTGTCCACCGAAATGACCCGCATGGTCGAGGGCTTCAACAGCAGCCAGACCGATGTGCATGTCACCCCGGTGTTCACCGGCGCCTATGACGACACCAACCTCAAGACCCGCGCCGCCGTCGCCGCTGGCAAGCCGCCGGCCGCCGTGCTGATGAGTGCGAATTTCATGCGCGAATACGCCATCGACCAGAAGGCGATGCCGCTGGATGCGCTGATCGCCAAAGACGGCAAGACGCCGGAAGCCTTCATCGAGCAGTTCTTCCCGGCCGTCCGCCCGAACGCGACTGAGAATGGCCATGTCTATGGCGTGCCGTTCCAGAACTCGACACCGATCCTTTACTACAGCGTCGACGCCTTCAAGGAAGCTGGTCTCGACCCGGAGAAGCCGCCGGTGACGTGGCAGGAATGGGTCGATGCCGCCAAGAAGCTGACCAAGCGTGATGGCGACAGCCTCACCCGCGCGGGCCTGATGATCGTCGAGCAATATGACACGCTCGGCTGGCTCACCAGCGGCTTCACCATGTCCAATGGCGGCGAATACTACAATCGCGGCTGGGGCGGAGAGGTCTACTACAACACCGCGTCGACCATCGGTGCGGTGCAGTTCCTCGATGATCTGGTGCACAAGTTCAAGGTGATGCCGGAAGGCGTGTCGGACGCGAACGCGGTCGCCAGCGCGTTCTTCTCCGGCCGGGCTGCGATGATCGTCAACTCAACAGGCGCGTTGGGCTTCGTGCGCGACAACATGAAGACGCCGTTCAAGGTGGCCTTCGTGCCGCGCGCCATCCGCAATGCGGTGCCGATCGGTGGCGCCTCGCTGATCATCCCGGAGGGCAACTCGCCGGAGCGTCAGGCTGCCGCCTGGAAGCTGATCACCTATCTGACCAGCCCCGCCGTGAACGGCTCGTGGAGCCGCTTCACCGGCTATTTCGCCCCGCGCATGGCCGCCTATGACCTGCCGGAGATGAAGGACTACATCGCCAAGAACCCGGACGCGAAGGTCGCCATCGACCAGCTCGCTTACGGCCAGCCTTGGTTCGCCACGTTCAACACGGTGGGCGTGCGCAAGGCGCTGGAGGATCAGGTGCAGGCCGTGCTCTCCGGCAAGGCGAAGCCCGCCGAGGCGATGGCGCAGGCGCAGAAGGATGCGGATGCGCTGCTGCGTCCGTATGTGGAACAAACCGCATTGAAACTTCCGCAGTAACCGGGTCTTGTTTGGAAAACCCCCTTCCTGCTGGAAGGGGGTTGTCTTCGGAGTGCATAAGATGATTCTGGTTCAGTTGACCGACCTGCATATCCGCCCGGTCGGCATGGCGGCTTATCGAACGGCCGAGACCAACATGCTCAGCGAACGCGCATTTCGCGCCGTGGCGCGGATGAAGGTGAAGCCGGATGCGATGGTGATCTCCGGCGACCTGACCGATAACGGTCTGCCCGAGGAATACACCCTGCTGGCCGACATGCTGCGCCGGTATATCCAAATTCCGGTCTATCTCATCCCGGGCAATCATGACCGGCGCGAGGTGATGAAGATCGAAATGGGCCATTTCCCGGGCGTCGCCGACGCCCCGCATTTCGCGCATTTTGCCGTCGACGCGCATGATGTGCGTTTGGTGATGCTCGACACCGTCATCCCCGGCAGTGGCGCGGGCGAGTTGTGCGCAGAGCGTCTGGCATGGCTGGATGCCACATTGGCGGCCGACAGCAGCAAGCCCACCATCGTGGTGATGCATCATCCGCCGTTTGCCACCGGAATTGCGCATATGGACGCGATTGCGCTGCGCAACCCGGACGAATTCACCGCGGTGATCGCCCGTCACCCCCAGGTGAAACGCATCCTGTGCGGCCATGTACATCGCCCGATCAACGCGCCGGTCGCCCACGCCATCGCCTCGATCTGCCCGTCGGTGGCGCATCAGGTGGAGTTCACCATCGGCGATGATCCGGGGGCGTGGAACCTGGAGCCTGCGATATTCCAGGTGCATGCGAGCGTTGGATCAGCGATTGTCTCGCACAGCGTCTATATCGAGGATTTCCCAGGGCCATTCCCGTTCACGCTGGAGGCGGACTATCCCGGCGCCAGTTGAGGTCAACTGCGACGTTTCGATGAAGGTTAAAACGTGCTAAGTCTCAGACATGCAAGGCGATTCGGCCTTTGCTGCGGTCGGAGCCTGCGGAGTGAAGGTCAACATCGAAATCGACTGCACGCCGGATGAAGCGCGTGTTTTCATGGGCTTGCCGGATGTGAAGCCGATGCAGGCGGCCGTGATGGCCAAGCTCGAACAGCAAATGCTTGACGGTATTTCGGCGATGGCCCCGGATTCCGTGCTCAAGACTTGGTTCGGCATGATGCCCGGCACAGATCAGTTGCGCGAGACATTCATGGGGCTGATGAAGGGCGGGTTCCCCGCACCGCGCTGACCCGTGCTACGCGATCATCGCCCTAACCATCCCAACGAGCGCACACAGGCCCAGCGTCTTCATCGCGCCGAAATGCACCCGGAACAGCAGCATTGCCGCCACAGCGGCCAAGGCTGCGGTGAACAGATCGAGGCTCGCCAGCACCGGCGCATCGACCGCGAGCAAATGCGTCGTCGCCGAGAACAGCACATGGGTGGCGAACCATAGCGCCAGACTTGCGATCACGCCCACGACGGCCGCCGTCACCGCACCGAGCGCCGCCGAAAGCCACTTCACGCCGCGCAGCCGCTCGACGAAAGGTGCGCCGAGGAACACCCACAAAAAGCATGGCGAGAACGTCACCCAGGTCACCAGCAACCCTCCAAGCGTGCCCGCCAGCAACGGAGCCAAGCTGCCGGGGTCGCGATAGGCGGCAAGGAATCCGACATGCTGCAGCACCATGATCAGCGGGCCGGGCGTGGTCTCCGCCAGCCCCAACCCCGCCATCATGTCGGCGGCGGTCAGCCAGTGGAACCGCTCCACCACCGCCTGCGCTACATAGGCAAGCACCGCATAGGCCCCGCCGAACGTCACCACCGCCACTTGGCTGAAGAACAGCGACAGGCGGGAGAACACGCTCTCAGACCCGGCAAAGAGCTGCAGCAACACCACCGGACCGAGCCAGAGCGGAACCCAGATCGCGATGATCTTCAGCGCGCGTGACAGGGTCGGGCGTGCGGAATCTTCCAAAACGTCGGTCACCGGCTTGGGGGTAACAAGACCGCTGCGCTGCGCGATGAACCCGGCGAGTGCGGCAGTGCCGATCACCAGCGGAAACGGCAATGCGAAGACAAACAGGGCGAGGAAGGCGAGGCCTGCCACTCCATAGGCGAAGTTCGAGGTGAGCGCCCGTTTGGCGACCTTGATCAGCGCCTCAACGACAATCACCAGCACGGCGGCCTGCAATCCGGCGAACAAGCCCCGCACGATGGTGGTCTCACCGGCCAGCACCGACAGCCATGACAGTGCCATCAGCGCCACCATTCCGGGCAGTACGAACAGCCCGCCCGCGATCAGCCCACCGCGCGTGCCACCGAGCAGCCAGCCGAGATAGGTGGCGAGTTGCTGCGCTTCCGGCCCCGGCAGCAGCATGCAGAAATTCAGCGCGTGGAGAAATTGCGCCTCCGACACCCAGCCGCGTTGCTCCACCACCTCGCGATGCATCGTGGCGATTTGGCCTGCCGGACCGCCGAAGCTGAGAGCGGCGACGCGTGCCCAGACCTTCGTTGCTTCGCGCTGCTCAACCACCGCATCGTACTCCCGGTAAATCGTAGGGTGGACAAGCGGAGCGCAGTCCGCCCTACGTTGCGCCATTCAAAAACTCAGAAATCTCTCGCGCTGCACTCGCCAGCCCGACCCGTTGCACCTGCACGCCCTGTGGGAAAGCAGAAAGCAGACGCGTGGGTGTCTGTCGATCCAGCAAGACGAACACGCCACGATCAGTGGCCTGCCGGATCAATCGCCCGAACGCCTGTCGGAGCCGGAAACGGACAATTCGGTCGTCATACAGCGAGGGCTCGCCGCCAGAGAGATGCAGACGCCTCTCCCGGTGCAGAATATCCGGGCGCGGCCACGGCACCCGCTCGAACACCACCAGCCGCAGTGCACGCCCCGGCACATCCACGCCGTCGCGCATCGCGTCGGTACCGAGCAGGCAGGAATCTGTCTCGGTGCGGAACACATCCACCAACGTCGCGTTGTCCATCGCGTCCACGTGCTGAGAGAACAGCGGAATTCCTGCCTCCTCCAACTCGGGGGCAATGCGGGCATGGACGGCGCGCAGGCGGGAGATCGCGGTGAACAATCCCAAGGCTCCGCCGCCGGAGGCCTGGAAAAGTGCGCGATAGGCGGCGGCCAAGCTCGCGATCTCGCGGCTGTTGACGTCCGAAATCACAAACGCCCGCGTCTGCGCTGCGTAGTCAAACGGCGAGGCCACCGCGACGCGCATCGGCGGCAGGATCAGATGCGGGGCACCCACGCGGGTCTCGGCATCCTCCCATGCGATTTCGGCATCGCCCTCGCCGCTGTCGCGCAAGGTGGCCGAGGTGATCAACATGCCATGCGCGGGCTGCGCCAGCGTGGAGACGAACGGGACCGTCGGGTCGAGCCAGTGGCGATGCATGCCGACATCGCGGTCGCCCTGATCTCTGCGGTCGAGGCGCAGAAACATCACGTGTTGCGGCACCGTGCCGGGGTCGGGCGCGAATTCCGCAGCGTATTTCAGCATCGATTGCCAGGCGGTCAG
The DNA here is from genome assembly GCA_903891315.1 of uncultured Rhodospirillales bacterium. Classification (GTDB taxonomy): domain Bacteria; phylum Pseudomonadota; class Alphaproteobacteria; order Acetobacterales; family Acetobacteraceae; genus CAIQQQ01. The sequence continues at coordinate 10,380 of CAITEF010000003.1, forward strand.
CGGGTCGATGGCGCGGCGCTTGAGCGTGCGTCCGGCGGCCTCGATGCGGTTGCGCATGTTGGTGTCGAGATCCTCCGCCTCATCATCGATCCAGGCGGCGAGACGGTCATGCAATGCCTTGAGCGGCGTGGCGATGCGGCCCAGCGCGCGGGCGAGGTTCAGGGCCGCGAGCGGCAGCGAGTCGATCGTCGGGTGCAAATCGCACTCGATCGGACCCACCCCCTGTGGCGTGTCCTGATGCTGGCGCGCGAGAAGCTGGTCGCGCATCGCGGTGAGCAGCGTCTCGGTCGGGTTGTCGCTGGAGCCGGGTTCGAGAAACCCCTCCTCCAGCCCGGTGAGTCGCGCCAGCCAGCCGGGGCCTGGCAGCGCGCGAGCGGCTTGCAAGGCGGCTTCGAGCGGGGCTTGCAGTTCGGCGCGGATGGCGACGAGTTCTTCCAGACGACGGCGCAGACCGCGTGCCCGCGAACGTCCGCCCTCTGCCCCGAGCAGCCAGCGCCGCAATTCGGCGGCTTCAATACCTGAAAGCTCGGATGCAAACGCGCTGTCAGCAGCGTCGAACAAATGGTGGCCTTCATCGAAGACGTAGCGGGTGGGGACGTTGTTGTCGTCAATCCCGCCCCAGGCAGCTTGGGCCATCACCAGCGCGTGGTTGGCGACGACGAGATCGGCACCGCGCGCCCGTCGGATCGTGTGCTCGACGAAGCATTTGCGCCAATGCGGGCAGGCGGCGTGGATGCATTCCCCGCGTCGATCCGCAAGTGCTGCGAAAGTGGCCTGCCCGAACAATTCGGCGAGCCATCCCGGCAGATCGCCGCCTTGAATATCGCCATCCGAGGTTGCCGCCGCCCAGCGGGTGACCAGACCGAGCGGCACCACGCCTGTGGGGGAGAGGCCGTTGGTGGCAGCACCCACCGCGTCCTCCAGATTGAGCAGGCAGAGATAATTCTCCCGCCCCTTGCGCACGACGACTTTTTGCTTCCGCTCGGCTGGGTTGGGATAGAGGCGGCTGAGTTCGCCGTCGATCTGGCGTTGCAGATGGCGGGTGAAGGTGGCGATCCAGACCGCGCCATGATTGCGCTCGGCCCAGAGCGAGGCGGGCGCGATATAGCCCAGCGTCTTGCCGGTGCCGGTCCCCGCCTCGGCGAGCACCAGATTGGGTTGGCCCTGCACCGCGCGCGGCGCGAAGGCAGAGGCGGCAGCGGCGGCGTAATCGGCCTGACCGGGGCGTTGTTCAGATCCCACGCCCAACATCTGCGCCAAACGTTGCCTTGCCTCGGCGGCCTCGACCGGATGGGCGGAGGGCGGCGGCGTTGGAGCCTCATCCTCCCATTCGGGCAGTGATTTCCAGACGCGCAGGGCGTCGGCATTGCCCCTTTCGTCCGGCTTGCCGAGGGCCGCCAGAACATGAGGTGCCCAGCCCCATCCGGCATGGCCCATCCGGGCTGCGATGGCAGCGGCATCTTTCTGCGCGGGCAGGTCGCGCCCGGCGGCGAGGTGGGAGAGCAGGGCGGCTGCGATATCCGGCAATATCCCCGCCATCGCGTCCCGCTTCGGCGGCTTGATGTCGAGCGCCAGCGCCAAGCCAAGCGGCGTTGGGGCGGCAGACTGCGCCGGTTTGGCGAAGGCGAAGAGTTCGAGCAGATCGAGACACGGCATCGCGCGGATGCCGAGGCGTTTGAGGGTGGAAGGCGCATGCACCAGCAGCGGCGGTGCGCCCGCGCGCAGGATTTTTGCGGCATCGCTGGTCTTCAAATCCTGCAACTCGCCATCGATGGTGAGCAATTGTGCGCGCCCAACCATCGCGACGATGGCGGGGGCTCGGGGCAGGAGAAGGGAGGTCGCGGCGCTCATGATATTCCTTTTGCGCGATCCCGCCCGGATTCGCGCGCCGATTGACCTGCATTGCGCGCATTTCTAGCTTCAAGGGATGGTCGAAACACTCTGATACAACTAAATCAGCGTTTAAAATAATTCGTGGAAATTTCGTGACACCCAAATCCTGGCCGTTTGAAGAAGCAAGCAAGGTTGCCGAGCGCCTTTCAGCGTCTGGCAAATCCTTGGCGTTGTTCGAAACCGGTTACGGCCCGTCCGGCCTGCCGCATATCGGCACTTTCATGGAAGTCGCCCGCACCTCGTGGGTGCGGCACGCGTTTTCCGTGCTCACTGGCCAGCCCTCGCGCCTGCTTGCGTTCAGCGACGACATGGATGGGCTGCGCAAAGTGCCGACCAACGTGCCGCAGCAGGAGATGTTGGCGAAGTTCATCGGCATGCCGCTGACCGCCGTGCCTGATCCGTTCGGCACGCATGACAGCTTCGGCGCGCACAACAACGCCGAGCTGCGCCGCTTCCTGGACAGTTTCGGCTTCTCCTACGAATTCGCCTCGTCCACCGAATATTACCGCCGTGGTGATTTCGACCCGATGCTGCGCCGCATCCTGGCCCAGCACGCCGAAGTGGTGGCCGTCATCCTGCCCACACTCGGGGCTGAACGTGCGGCGACCTATTCGCCGTTCCTGCCGATCCACCCGAAGACCGGCCATGTGATGCAGGTCAAGATCGACCAGACCGATGCCGATGCAGGCACCGTGTTCTGGACCGACCCGGAAGACGGCACGCGCTACGAAACTCTCGTCACCGGTGGGCATTCCAAGCTGCAATGGAAGGCCGACTGGGCGATGCGATGGGCCGCCCTCGGCGTCGATTACGAGATGTCCGGCAAGGATCTGATCGATAGCGTCAAGCTCTCCAGCCAAATCTGCCGCCTGCTCGGCTGTCCGCCGCCGGTGAGCTTCACCTATGAGCTGTTCCTTGACGAGAAGGGGCAGAAGATCAGCAAGTCCAAGGGCAACGGGCTCGGCGTGGATGAGTGGCTGCGTTACGCGCCGCAAGAGAGCCTCGGCCTGTTCATGTTCAACCAGCCGCAACGCGCCAAGCGGTTGTTCTTCGACGTGATCCCAAAGGCAGTGGATGAATACGTCACGCACGCCACCAAGTCGCGCGAACAGGATGACGAAGCCCGCAAGATAAACCCTGCATGGCATATTCATGTGGGCGACATCCCGGCGACATCCGCAACACCGCTATCCTTTGCCATGCTTCTCAATTTGGCCAGCGTGGTGAATGCAGAGAACCCGGAGATTCTCTGGGGCTTCATCCGGCGATACAGCCCAGGTGCCACGCCGGAGAGTGAACCCTTCCTGGCCAAGCTGGTCGAAGGTGCTCTGGCCTATTACGCCGATTTCGTGCGACCGACGAAAAGCTTCCGCGAGCCAGACGCCAATGAGCGGGCCGCCCTTGAGGATCTCGCCGCATGCCTGCGCGCGATGCCCCACGATGCGCCCGCCGAGGATTTGCAAAACATGCTTTACGACATCGGCAAGCGTCATGCTTTCCCCGAACTGCGTGCTTGGTTCGGCTGCCTGTATCAGGTCCTGCTCGGTCAGACCGAAGGGCCGCGTTTTGGGCAGTTCATCGCACTCTACGGCGTGGTGGAGACCATCGGCTTGATCGATGCCGCTCTCGTCCGCGCACCGCAGACGGCCTGAGACACCATGTCACTCGGACGCAAAGCGCTTCGCTCGCTGCCCGCTCTCCTAGGTGCCCTGCTGTTCTGCGGGGCGATCTATGTGGTGCAGAAGGAATTCCGCCACCTCAAGATCGCCGACATCAAAACGGCGATGGACGCGATTCCGTATCGTTCGCTCGGTATTTCCGGCGTGTTCGCCATCCTGGCTTATGGCGTGCTGACCTTCTACGACCGGCTGGGGACGATCTATGCCGGGAACGTGGTCAGCTACAAACGCGTCGCCTTCGCCTCGTTCTGCGCCTACGCGCTGTCGCACAATCTGGGATTTGCCGCGGTGTCGGGAGCGGCGGTGCGCTACCGGCTTTACACCCATTGGGGTCTGACGCCGCTGCAGATCGGCAAGGTGATTGCGTTCTGCTCGCTGACCTTCGCGCTCGGTGCCGGTGTACTGGGCGGCGTGGTGCTGTTCACCGAGCCCGAAGCCCTTCCATTCTTTGGCAATTCAGTGCCGGTATGGATTCTCTACATCGTCGGTGCCGCCATGTGGCTCACGGTGCTGGCCTATGTGGTGGCGTCAAAATTCCTCGGCACGTTCCGCATGTTCGGCCACGAGGTGCAGTTGCCGCAATGGCGGATGGCGCTGATGCAGGTGGCACTCGCCACCGTGGACGTGGCGGTGACGGCGGCGATCATGCACGCATTGCTGCCCGCCGCCCCCGGTCTGACCTATCTGCGATTCCTCGGCGTCTATTTGGCGTCCTACACCGCAGGCTTGGCGGCGAACGTGCCGGGCGGGCTTGGGGTGTTCGACACCGCGATGCTGCTCGGCTTGTCGCCCTACCTTTCGCCGCCGCAGATCCTGGGCGCCGTGGTGGTGTTCCGGCTCTATTACTACATCATCCCGCTGTTCCTGGCGGGCGGGCTGTTCACCGGCAATGAATTGATGCTGCGCGGGCGCGGGTTGATCGGCCGTATGGCGGGGTTCCTTGGGGCGACGCCCGATGCACGCCTTTCGGAGCCCGATTTCGCTGTCGCGGCGGCGGCTTCGGCGGTGGCGATGTGCGGCGGGTTGTTGCTCATTCTGGGGGTGATCGAGCCCGACTCGGATTTCTCCTGGATCGATCCGGATTTCGCCGAGGTGGCCCAGACCGCAGGCCAGTTCATTCCCTCGCTGATCGGGGCAGCACTTCTGGTGTTGGCGATCAAACTGGTGCAGCGCGTCAAGCTGGCCTGGGGCAGTACGATGGCCGTGTTGCTGGCGGCGGCGGCATTCACCATCTCGCAGGGCGACCGTTTCTGGATCCCGATGGCGCTGGTCTGCGCCGCGATCCTGATCGCGCCGTTCCGCAGCGCGTTCTACCGACCGACCAAATTGTTCAGCGGCCAGATCGACGCCTCGACTGCAATCTCGCTGTTCGGGTTGTCGTGCTGCGTGGTGGCGCTGGCGTTGCTGGAGCCGCATGTGCGTTGGGTCGACAATGACAGCTGGTGGCAGGTGGTGATCGACCAAGACATCCCGAACTCGTTGCGTGCTTCGGTGGCGCTGACGGTCACGATCGGGCTGATCGCGTTGGGCCGGTTGCTGCGCCCTGGTCACGTCGAAATCTCGTCCTGGACCACGGAAACCCGCCAGCGCTTCGCCTCTCTCGGCAAGCTGCCGCCAGTCGAGGCCGATGGCGTTGTCTGGGGCGAGGCCGGGCGCGCCGGGATCGCCTATCGCCATGTCGGCGGCGTGCTGCTGGCAATCGGAGACCCGGTGGGGGCACCATCGGACCAGATCTCCGCGGTGTGGTCGCTGCGCGATCTCGCAGCTCAGGAAGGGCTTGACCCGGCAGTGTGGTGGGCAGGGCCGGAGATGCTGCTGATCTACGCCAATATCGGTCTCACCCCGTTGCAGCTCGGGCAAGACGGTCTGCCGGCCGAGGACCATTTGCTCTCGCCGGACGACCCGCATGCCCGCTTCCTGGTCTGCAAGCCGGAGCGTGACCTGCGCGCCTTGCTGCCGGTGTTGCCGCGATTGCTGGAGAGCGAGGCGGCGGATTAGATCCTGTTTGGCTTAAGCTGACCCAGTTTCCTCGCGTCACCCTGAGCGAAGCGTCAAGGTCCAGAATTCGTAGAGCCGGAACTTCGTCCTCTGGATCCTGACGCTTCGCTCAGGATGACGGGAGGGTGAGGACACAGCGTCACTCTTTGTCAGCCAATCGGATTCTACCGCCGCGCCAGCGCCCGCCGTCCCTCCACCATCTGCCACACCGCCAGCACGGGTGCCCCAATGACGATGTCGCGGGCGCGGCGGACCAGTGACAGGGCGAGTGCGGTCTCCGGCGTCAATCCGAACAGCGCGCCGAGCATGATGTAGCCGCCCTCCTGCACGCCGAGCGCCTGCGGCACCATGAAGGCCACACTGCGCACTCCGGAGATCAGGCTGTCGATCACCAATGCGGCGCCGATGCCCACCGGTGCGCCGAGCAGTCGGCAGAGCAGCCAAGTCTCCAGCCCCACCAAACTCCAGCAGACGAGATGCCACAATGTGCAGGCAACCAGTGCGCGCGGCATTCTGTGCAGCCGTCGAAGCTCAGCCTGCAACGCCGCCCCATGATCCGGCGCATCCTCGCCGCCAACGCCAAGGAAGCCCGCGAGCCGCATAACCACCCGCACCGCCCTTGCCGCCCCGTGTACCTGCACCCAAAGAAACCCGCCCAGCAGCACCACCATCGCCAGCACCGCCACGACCGCGGAGACGGCGAGATCCGTCCCAGGACGCAGTCCGGCAAGGAGTATCAGGCCGATCGCTGTGTAGCCCATCTGCGCCACCAGCTCGGCCGTGACATCGACCACCGTCAGTGCGGAGGCCAAAGCGGTTCGTGCGCCTGCCAGCACCAGCGCCCGCCCACCGAGCACGAAGCCGCCGACTTGCGACAATGGCAGCACTTCCGAGGCTGAATCCCGCAGCAACCGGGCGCGCAGGAATCCGCCGACCGCCATACCGCCCAACCTGCTCCACGCCCAGCCCATCGCCATCATGATCGAGAGATGGGCCGCGATGATCAGCCCGAAGCCCGCAAGACCCAAACGTTGGAACGCGTCCGTGATTTCGGAGAATTCCGAGCGGGCCACCAACACCGCCACCAGGGCGAGCCCCGCAAGCAACAGCAGAATCGCACCGGTGCGAAAATGGTTAGACGCCGTCATAAGTCTCGATGAAGCGCTCCAGCCGGTCCATCGCCTCGTTCAGCAATGCGGGCGATTTGGCGAAGCACAGCCGCACCATCCCTTCCGCTCCACGCCCGAACGCCTCGCCCGGTGCCATGCCGATTCCGGCTTCGACAACGGCGCGCTTGCAGAAGGTGAGCGTGTCCTTGACGCCCTCGATGGAGAACATCGCGTAGAACGAGCCTTTGTTCGGCACGTTGTGCACGCGCCGCATCGCGCCCAGCCGCGCATTGACGATCTCGCGCCCCGCCGCACAGCGTGCGACGAATTCGGCGGTGAACGCATCACCATCATTCAGCGCCGCCGCTGCACCATACTGCAGAAATGCCTGGGCGCCGGAGGTGTTGAACTGGATCAGCTTCTCGATCTGCGGCACCAGCCCATCGGGGAACACCAGCCAACCGAGCCGCCAGCCCGTCATCGCCCAGGCTTTCGAGAACGTGCCGACGACGAAGAGCGGATCATCCGGCCGCGCGATTTCCAGGAACGAGAACGCGGCCGGGCGGTCATAGATGATGCGCTGATAAACCTCGTCGCTCAGGATCGCGATGCCGCGCGCGCGAGCAAAGGCGAGCAGGGTCTCGGCGTCTTCCTGTTCGATCTCGAAGCCAGTCGGATTGCCGGGGGAGGCGAGATAGATCACGCGGGTATGGGCGTCGCAGGCATCCATCACGGCGGCCACATCGAGCGCCCAGCCCGCATTGCCGTGCAGCAGCGGCACTTCGCGGATTTCGGCGCGGTTGATCTGCATCGCGCGGCAGATATTCGGCCAGGACGGCGTGATGGCGACCACATTGTCGCCCAGGCGGATCATGGCTTGGGCCACCAGCATCACCGCGTTCATCCCCGAGCCGGTGATGGCGATCCGGCTGTCGGTCAGCTCGATGTTGCAGACCCGCTTGTAATAGGCGAGCAGCGCCTCGCGGACCGGCGCGATGCCGCGATTGTGGCTGTAGAAGGTGTGCCCGTCATGCAGCGCCTTGGAGGCGGCGTCGCAGATGAAGGCGGGCGTCGGCACATCCGGCTCACCGGCCCACATGCCGATCACCGGGCCATCAACCTCGAACTGCATGCGCCAAACATCCAGAATCTGGCTGTCGGGCAAGGCTTCGATATCGGGACGGATCAGGGACATAACAACTCCAGCGAAAAGCTGGCGTCGTTATTCGCCCAGGCGCTTGCCGCTGTCGATATCGAAGAAATGCAGGCTGCTAGGCGGCAGGTCGAAGGCGAGCGTGCCGGGGGCGGCCATCTCGCTCGCCCCAACCTGCACCACCATCTCCGCACCACCCAACTTGCCGTGCAACAGCCGCGACGCGCCGAGTTCCTCGACGAATTCCACATCCATCGCGCAGCCGCCCTGGCCGATTGCGACATCCTCGGGGCGGATGCCCAGCGTGACCTTCTGGCCGACCGGCAGCCCATGCACGCCTGCCTGCAAGCGTGCGCCACCGAGTTCGACCTCGCTGTCGGAGACCACCCGCACCGGGATCAGATTCATCGGCGGCGAACCGATGAAGCCCGCGACGAACCGGCTCGCCGGATGGCGATAGACGTCCGATGGCGTGCCGACCTGCTCGACATGGCCTGCATTCATCACCACCAGCGTGTCGGCCAGCGTCATCGCCTCGACCTGATCATGGGTGACGAAGATCGAGGTGGCACCGAGCCGGTTGTGCAGCTTGCGGATCTCGATGCGCATCTGCACGCGCAGTTTGGCGTCGAGATTCGACAGCGGCTCGTCGAACAGGAACACTTTCGGCTCGCGGATCATCGCGCGGCCCATCGCCACACGCTGGCGCTGGCCACCGGAGAGCTGGCCGGGCTTGCGGTCGAGATATTCGGCGAGGCCCAATGTCTCGGCGACCTTGGCAATGCGGGTGGCGCGTTCGTGCTTTGCCACGCCGGCCACCTTGAGCGCGTAGCCGATATTCTCGGCCACGCTCATATGCGGGTAGAGCGCGTAGTTCTGGAACACCATCGCACATCCCCGCTCGCGCGGTTCGAGATCGTTGACCACACGGCCATCGATTGAGATTTCACCGCCCGAGATCTCCTCCAGCCCCGCCACCATGCGCAGCAGCGTCGATTTGCCGCAGCCGGAGGGCCCGAGGATCACAACGAAGCTGCCCGACGCGAAATCGAGCGAGACGTCATGCGTCACTTGGACCTTGCCGTAGAATTTGCGCACGCCGCGCAGCGCGATATCGGCCATGGGAGCTCCTTGTCGGTCTCTCAGTCTCTCGGTCTCTCTCCCTACAGAACCCGGCCGTTTGGAGCCATCGGAGGAGTGTGGATCCAACGTGTTGAACCGTTGAAGATTTTATGACGACAAGCCGCCGACTGTCACCTTTTCCACCTTGCCTGCCGGTCCGGTGCCCAGAAATCGGCTCGTGCCTTGACGCAGCCCTCCCTACCCTCTAGCCGAACGATCGAACCTCATCGTAATTCGACAGCCGGGCCCGGTATGGAAAAGAAAGTCTCGATCCTGATTCCGGGGTACAAGCCACAATTTTTCGCAGAATGTTTGCAGAGCGCGATAGATCAAACCTATCCGAACATCGAAATTATCGTCTCCGATGACTGCCCGACCAACGCCATTCGTGATATCTGCGCACAATACTCCAATGTTATTTACCTGCGTAATCCCGAGCCGGACGGGCTGGCATTGTCCAACATCCGCCATCTGGCTCAGGTTTCGACCGGATATTACGTCAAGTATCTATTCGACGACGATATTCTGATGCCGGACTGCGTTGCCAGTCTTGTCGAGACGCTGGAGCATACCGGGGCAGTTCTTGCCTTCTCGCCGCGCTGGACGATCGATAAGAACGGGGCCAAGCTGAATCTTCGGCCGGGCTATCCCGATGCTGTTGAAAAGACACTGACCGGCACCGATGTGACGCGCAGATTTGCACGGCATTGCCTCAATCTGATCGGCGAGTTCACCACGGTGCTGTTCCCGCGCAGCACGATAATCGGCGCGGATGGCTCGGTGCAAATGTTCACGCTTAACGGCGCATCCTGGGTCGGCCTATCCGATGTGCCGACCTTCCTGCACATTTTGCAGCAGGGCTCTCTTGCGATGCATCCCAAGCCCTTGTCGATGTTCCGTGTGCATGCTCAATCCAATAGCACACCAGGCGTTTACAAGGCGTTCTTCCGCGTCGTTGCAGATTGGAAGTTGGTCGTCGACTATGCCATCGAGATCGGTGCACTCAACCTACTTGATCGCCTTCGCTGCTATATGGTGCTGATGTATATGTTCAAATCTTGGCGTAGCCGCACTCCCAATCTTAAGGCGGAGTTCGATAGCCTGCTTGATGACGTTCGCGACGATGCTCGCACGAAGACTCTGCGTGGCCCTGCTTGGCTGGTTCTGCGCAGCTTCGACCTCGTCACGCGCTGATCGCCATGCCCCGCATTCATGCGACCGCGATTATCGAGGGCGGCGTTCAGATTGGTGCCGATGTCGAGGTCGGGCCTTGGTCGTATTTGCGCGGGCATGTCGTGCTCGGCGACGGGGCCCGTGTCGGTGCGCAATGCGAGATCGATGGTAGCATCGGAGTCAAAGTCGGTGCCGGGGCCGAGATTGAATCCGGCGCGCGTTTGCTTGGCGATATCGTCATCGGCAGCGAGGCGAAGATCGAACGTCAGGCGTTGATCACTGGACGCCTGCGGCTGGGCCGTGCGGCGCGGATCGGCCCGATGTCGTGTATTTGCGGTAATGTAGAAATCGGCGAGGAAACCCGGGTCTACAATCACAGTTCGTTCGGCAACTCTGCGCAGGATCCGGGCCATCCCATCCCGCAAGGTCGGATCGTGATCGGCAAACGGAACATCATCCGCGAATTCTGCACGATTCATCTGCCTGCAATCCTAGCGGAAACGCGCTTGGGCGATGAATGCTACATCATGTCGTCCTGCCATGTTAACCACGACTCTCAAATCGGACGCGGCGTGAAAATGGCCACCGGGACGGCGTTGGGTGGTTTCGCGATCATTGATGACTATGCCTATCTCGGCATCAACAGCATCATCCACCAGCGCGTCTTTGTCGGTGCCTACACGATGATCGGGATGAACAGCTCGATCACCCGCCACGTACCCCCCTTTGCGTTAACGATCGGCACCAGCTTTTCCAGGGTCAATCGGTTCGGCCTGGAACGGCATGGCTTTACCGACGCCGACATCGCTCAGGTTGAGCACTATTACGCAGATGGCGGAAAGACGCGTGTCGAGAATGACCATCTGCGCGCCTATCTGGAACGCTTCGCCGTCGAGCACACCAGCAAAGTGATGGTGCCCAAATTCGGCGGCGCCAACCTGTAGCCTGTTGGCCCCCAGGGCCTACAACGCGGTAAACCCGTCATCGGCTGCGATGATCGATCCGTTGATGAACCGCGACGCCTCGCCCGCGCACAACAACAGCAACAGCCCGTCCAGATCGCGCGGCTCGCCCATCCGGCGGCGGGGCAGCGACGCCACCAGCTTCTTGCCGCCCTCGGTTCCAAGGAAATCGGCGCTGATCTCGGTGGCGATGTAGCCGGGGCAGATCGCATTGGTGTTGATCCCGTGGCGGCCCCATTCGCGCGCCATCGATTTGGTCATCTGCACCATCGCCGCCTTGGACATCGAATAGGTCGACAACTGCCCGAGCGCACGCAGCCCGGCGATCGAGGCGATGTTGACGATGCGACCTTCCAGTTTGTGCGCGATCATCTGGCGGGCCACTGCCTGCGCCATGAAGAACGCGCCCTTGAGGTTGGTGTCGAACACCGCGTCGTAATCCTCCTCCGTCACATCCTCGGCGCGCGACTGGCGGCTGATGCCTGCGTTGTTGACCAGGATGCCAATCGGCCCGAGCCGTGCCTCAACCTCGGCTGCTACGGCGCGAATATCCGGCACAGAGGCGACATCGAGTTCGAGGGCGACCACCTCCACCCCATCGGCCCGCAATTCCTCCGCCAGCGCGTCGAGCCGGTCGACGCGGCGGGCAACGAGCGCCATGCGGGCACCGGCCGCGGCGAGCACGCGGGCGAAGCGGGCACCGAGACCGGAACTCGCCCCGGTGACGAGGGCCACGCGGCCCGAGATCTCACCGTCATTCACGCGCCGATCCCCAGCCGGGCGCGGGCCGCGCGATATTCGGCCTCAAAGCGATCCACCAACGCGGCGGCGGAGACGATCTCATGCACCGCGCCAATCCCCTGGCCGGAGCCCCAAACATCCTTCCACGCCTTCGCACCGGCAAAATTCATCGCCTTCGGATCGGGCATATTCTCCGGATCGAGCCCGGAGCGGATCAGGCTTGGCTTCAGGTAGTTGCCATGCACGCCGGTGATTGCGTCGGTGTAGACGATATCGGCCGCCGCACTGTCGACCAGCATCTGCTTGTAATCCGGCACCGCATTGGCCTCGTTGGTCGCAATAAAGGCCGAGCCGATATAGGCCAGATCCGCCCCCATCGCCTGGGCCGCCAGGATCGCGCCGCCAGTGGCAATCGCGCCGGACAGGGCGAGCGGGCCGTCGAACCACGCGCGGATTTCCTGGATCAGCGCGAAGGGGGAGGTGGTTCCGGCATGTCCGCCGGCACCTGCTGCCACCGCGATCAAACCGTCCGCACCCTTCTCTATGGCCTTGTGGGCGAACATGTCGTTGATCACGTCATGCAGCACGATGCCGCCATAGGA
>CAITEF010000004.1 GCA_903891315.1 uncultured Rhodospirillales bacterium
CGAGTTCAACGAAGAAGGTTATCTGGCAGCCAATCCGGATGTGGCTGACGCGGTGCAGAAAGGGGCCGTCGAAAGTCCGCGCCTGCACTACATCGGCTACGGATACTTCGAAGGCCGGACTGGTGCGATGCCGAAGGTCGACGAGCGGTGGTACCTCACGAACTATCCCGACGTGGCCGCAGCGGTGAAGGCTGGGGATGTCAGTTCCGGCGCCGAGCATTTCGAGATCATCGGTGCTTCCGAAGGGCGCAGCCCGAACGCGCATCATGACGTTGCTGCAATGCAGTGGAAGAAGGCGCTGGTCGGTCCGGGCTGACCCGGGGGGCGTTTATCCTCAACCGTTCGGAGTTGGCGTCGGCTGTTAATGTCGTGCTAGGGAGGCCAAACCTTAGGATGCGGGACGACCGGTCGCGACTGCCGCGATCCCGTGGGTGTTGGAACGCAATGCGGCGCCAGACGCCGGGAGGAATTCTATGGCTGACCTGACGTCTGGGGCGGGTGCTTCGCCAGCCATGCGTTCCAACCTGAGTGCCTTCCAGATCGACATGCGGGGCAAGCGCGTTTGTTTCTGGGGGGCACCGGTCGATTCGGTGGTGGCGGGCGGCAGCCTTTTGGATCAGTTGGCGGCTTCCGGCGCGAATACCGGCAACATGTTCATCGGCTACGGGCTGTTCAACAATACCATCGCGGAACATAAGTCCTTTCATCCCGGGTTCCATCAGCTTCCGGCGGACCGCTTCGATGAACAGTATGATGCGCTGTTCATTCCAGCATCAAACTTCATCAATCCATCCTCGGACTTTCAAGCGCAATATGATTACTTTTCAAAAGTAAAGGCACCGATATTTTGTTTTGGGCTGGGGTCACAAATACTGCCGGACCAGGATATCATCCTGAAGCCGGGCACGGAGAAGCTGATACGCTTGATCGCGGAGCGTTCCGGCTCGGTCGGTGTCCGTGGCACCTTCACCGCCGAAATCCTGTGGCGCATGGGCCTGCGCAACATCACGATAACGGGTTGCCCTTCATTGCTTGGGTTCAGCGAGGCGCCGCTGCAGCGTTTGCTTGAGACCAGGCCGACGACGGAAAAGCTGGCTGTCAATTTTTCCAATAACGTGCGGCGGCATTCCATCGACACCAACTCATTCGCCGCAACTGAAAATGCACTGTTTCAACGCGCTACCGAACTGAACAGCTTCTACATTATCCAGAACGAGACGCCTGAACTTGAGCTTATGGAGGCTGTCAAGTTCAACGATACTGTGCATGTCGAGAAGATGCTGGCGCGGATCCGCAATGCCTTTGGGTGTTATCAGAACAATGACCGGTTTGATGAGTATCTGAAGTGGAAGACCAGGGTATTCTTTTCGGTGGAGCCCTGGATCACCTGCCTCGCGAGCATGACGGCCTCCATTGGCAGCAGGTTCCACGGCAATATTGCGGCATTGCATGCGGGGACGCCGGCTCTCTACCTGGTGCATGATATGCGCACCCTGGAGCTCTGCGAACTTCTGCGGGTTCCACACCTCGTGCTGGATCGACCGTATTCTGCCGATGAACTGATGGAACAGCTGATGGGATGCGACTATTCGCATTTCGGGCGCCAAATCGTCCGGTTGCATACCGAGTGGAAGCTGTTTGTCGGGCGCAATGGAATGGATGTGATCGGCAATGATCGCGCCGAAGCGGCCTGATCCATACCTGCGCAGGCACCAATCTGACTGGCGCGCCGGCAACCCGTGCTGAGGTTATCCCGTCGCGCTTTCGCCGCCGCCGCGATCCTGGCCCCGCCCCTGGCCCTTGCCTCGCGTCGCCGGGCCGGTGCCTCGACCGCACCTTCTCCGCCCAAGGTCGGCGCCATCCGCTGGGATGCCTGGTACGCGCCCGAGTCGGTGCCTACCCAGGCCGTGACCAGGGCGCTGACGCCGCCGCAGTACCGGCGCCGTCTTCCCTTCTTCGCCGCGGTCGGCCCCGGCGGCCAGGTCCAGATCGACGGCAACAGCCAAGCCATCATGGACCGGGAGATCGCGGCCGCGGCCGATGCCGGGATCGACTACTGGGCCTTCGTCGGCTACCGGCCCACGGCCTCCACCTCCATCGCGTTCCACCTCTATCGCGCCAGCTCGCTGCGCCGGCGGATGCGGTTCTGCATGTTCGCGGAACTCGGCCGTTGGGGTGAAGCCCGCCGGCTGGGGCCC
>CAITEF010000005.1 GCA_903891315.1 uncultured Rhodospirillales bacterium
AGGTCAGCCCAACCGGACGATTCAGGCCCGCGGAAAGATAAGGCGCGAACATGTATTTCGGCTGTGTGTAGGAGTTGCCGATCAGCACGGTATCCGCACTGTCGTCTTCCAACAGCGATGCACCGCCCTGGTCGGCCAGGTCCTTGCGGATTTTGTAGATTTCCTTCGGATACTTCGCCTTGTCCGCCAGCTGATCCGACAAATCGTTCTTAGCCTGGATCATCTGGATGTAATCGCCGAACTTCTTGCCCGGCGCCTTGGACGGCGGCAGCTGCATCTTCCCCAAGATCTGCTTGGAGATTTCAGCAGCGGCGATCTCCGCACCCTGCGGCATCCAATGGGTATCGGTCTTGAAGAAATAGGTCTCGTTCGGATTGGTCTTGCGCGCGTTGAGAAACAGCGTCGACAAATCCGGGACCAGCACGCCCGCCTTGCCGAGCACATCAAGCGAGGCCGCGTAGCGCTTGTCGGCTTCGGCCGTCCACTGGAAGTCCTTCGGCAGATATTCGCGATAGATGCGCGACTTCGACGGCGTCAGCGCGATGGCGGTCTGAATTCCCGCCTTTTTCATGATGTTGATCGCATCGATCACCACCTTCGTGGTGGTTTGAAACTTCGCGGCGTCAAAGCGGCGCACTTCGTCCCAGATCGGGTAGAGCCAGCCATCGGTTCCGATGACCACCAAACTCTGGATCTCAGCGCGCGCCCGCGATGCGGCGGAAAGGCTCAGCGCACCGGCCCCCAGCCCACTCAGAACAGCACGACGACCAAGCCCCGACCGGATAAGACCTTTGGGCTGAAGATTGGACGCGAAGGAGTTGATGCGGTCGTCCATGGGAGTGCCCTTGTCCTGGTGGCTGTCCGGCATGGATACCAATTTCCCATCGTGCGGACAATCAGCAGCTTACAGCGACGCACCAATTTCATGCTTCTTGCGCACAGAACTTGGACGTTATCCATCACGATCAGTTGATCTCCGCCATCTCGGTGTCCGGCTCTGACTGGTTCAGCATTTGGCGCGCCTTGATCATCAAATCGAGCGCCTCGCCCTGATGTCCGCGCGCCCGCGCCGCATTGGCCGCCTGCATCACAAGATACGGATTGCGCGGCTCACGTCGCATGCCCTCCTCGGCCATCTCGGAGGCCGTGCTGTAGTTCTGCAGTTTGAGGTTGGCATCTATGGCTGCCATGCGGACCTGAAGATTGTCAGGTTCGGCGTCCAGCAGCGCCGTGAGTGTGGCAAGCGGTTGGCTGGTGCTCCCTTGCGCGATCTGCGTCCGTGCCAGAGCAGCCCGCAGCGCCGCGTTGTTCGGATGCACCGCCAGCCGCTTCATCACCAGTTTCTGCAGTTGCTGCGCGCGCCCCTGCTGCAACATCCGGTCAACCTGACTGACCAGCAGACCGTCACGCAACGATTCCACCCCTTCGCGCTCGACCTCAGTCAACCGCACACGCTGCAACTGCGCCACCAAGTCCTCCGCCGCCCCCAATTGATTGGCCTGCATCAGCACGCCGGCATAGCTGACCAATTGCGACGGCGTCGGCGGCTGCGTCCGGCTCAGGCTGAGCGTCAATGCCTGGCGCAATGCGTCAACGTCATGCAGCCGCAGCAGAGCAAGTCCAATCTCCATCCCACGCTCGCCGGTCGGATCGGATGCATTGGCAAGACGCAGCAACATTGGCACCGAAGCCGGATCGCCGCTCGCGCCGAGGTCGCGCACTTGGCTGTTGAACGCCGCGTCGGCGAGAAAACGCGTCATCGCAGGCGAGCGGCGGTCCGGCGGCACCATCCGCACGAGCGCCTCTTGGCGGGCCTTGTCATTGGATTCTTGCGCCCAGGTGAACGCCACCTGCATCGCCTCCTGGCCGGATTTTTGCGCAAGTGCGCCCGGCGCTGCAACCGCGCGATTGGCCTCGTCGATCAAAGTCTGCGCCGCGGCCACCTGACCGCGCTGCTTGAGGCTGCGCGCGAGTTCAAGCCGCACCCACCAATTCGCCGGTGCCATCGCCAGCACGTCGCGCAATGCCTGTTCGCGGGCGGCCGGATTGCTGATCGCCAGCGCCTCACTGCGCATCAGATCGACCCGGGCGGCGCGCACCACTGCCAGACCACGCTCGTCATGGCGCTGCTGAAATCCCTCTTCGGCCTTGGCGAGCAACGGTCTCGCCTCGGCAAGGCGCTGCTGGCCGATATAGATCTCGGCCATCGCCTCATTGGCCGACGGATTGCCAGGATCGCCCGCCAGCGTCATCCGCAGGCTCGTCATCGCCGCGTCGGTCTTGCCAGCCTTGCTCTGGATGCTGGCGAGTTGGAGATACGAGCCGGGGTCGCGCTGACTACCGATCAGGCTGCGCAGAAGGCTCTCCGCTTCGTCGTAACGCCCAGAATCGTTCAGTTCGGCCACCTTGTGGTATTTCTCGTTGATCGCCTTTTCCGCATCCAAACCAAGCATCCGGGAGAAATCCGCCTCGCTGTCAGGGGCGAGCCGAACGGCTTCCTTGTAGAGCGAGCGCCAGTCGCGGCCGCTGCCGTCGAGCTTGCGCACCAGGGCCAACATGCCCATCGCCATGCCGTCATCCTTGTCATGATTGAGGGCGATGTTCAGCTGCGCTTCGGCGGTTTTGTAGTCCTTCGCCCCGATCGCCTCACCCGCCTTCCAGCGAGCACGCACGCTGAGATCGGGCAGGTCGTGCACATATTGCTCGCGCTTGGCCTCCAGTTCGGGATCGCTCGGGTGGTCCTGCAAATAGGTTTCCAGATGCGCCTGCGCGTCGAACGACGAGCCCTCCCAGATCAGGGCCTGCCGCCACAGCGACGTGCAACGCTCGGTCAGCACTGGATTTTTGGTCAGTTTCTGCAGGCGCTCGATTCCTTCCGAGCGGCCCGAACTGGTGAGGATCTCCGACCAGGCCGCCGCAAGCTGAAGGTTGCTGTCCGTCGGGTTCTGATCGGCCAGCTTGGCAATTGTGGTCAGCGCGCGGTCAGCTTCCAAAGAATCATCTGGCAAGGTGGAGATGTAGAGCGGGTAGTAATCCGCCGCGAGATCGAGGGGCACCTGGTTGCCGGTAAAGAGCTGGCGATATTTGGCAAGCGCCTCGGCCTTCTGGCCGCGAAATGCCAATTGGCGGGCTTGCAGCAGGGTCGCCGATTCCGCCGCGGTCAGCCGCCGCAACGTGCTGAACTGCGCGATGAATGGGTCGTCCGGGCTGACCTTGCGCAGGCGCTCCAGATAATTCTGCGCCTCACTGTCATGGCCCTGATCGAAGGCGACCTTCGACGCCCCAGCAAGAGCTGCCGAATTTCCGGGCTGCAGGCTGAGCACGCGGTTGTAGAAATCCAGCGCCGCGTCGAACTTGCCGCGTTCATGCCAGAACCGCGCCTTCTCCAGCAACATACCCACCGCCGGATTGGGCTGCTGCATTGATGACCCGCTGACGGTTGCAGCAAGAGCCGACTGCGACACCACAACAGCAATGCCGAGCGCAATCAGGGCGGCCAACATCAATGCGCGCAAGGCCGCAAGTGTTGCGTCACCACCGAACAGGGCACGGCGGTCTGATTCCACGCCACCGCGCCATCTGGGATTTGAAACTGGGCTGCTCATCGGACCTGCTGCCTTTTCGGGACAAAACGCAGATCAACCGCTATCAAACCGCCGATGTCTTCACAATTAAAATCACCCCTTAATATAGTAAACACCGCGCGATGTGTCGATTACTATTCGCACAATGATGGCTATACGATAACATTTATCTCGATTTTTATTTACTATTTTGCACAATATGCCTTTGACCAATTTGTGCGCAAATCACGTCCGCGCCTGAGCATACGCAAAACGCCGCCAAGTCGATGACCTGGCGGCGTTTCAGGAGACGACACAACTTCGGTTGGATCAGTCGGTCTGAACCGGATAGGCTTGATCGTCGGACTGTGTGAGCAAGGCGCGCGCCTTGACCATCAGATCGAGCGCCTGGCTCTGGAAGCCGCGTCCCCGTGCCGCATTGGCGGCCTGAATGACCAGATAAGGGTTGCGTGGGAACAGCTTCATACCGTCCTGCGCCAATTCGCTGGCCCTGGCATAATGCTGCAGTTTCATCTCAGCCTCGACCAGCGCCAGACGCAACGGGAGATTGCCGGGATCCCTCTCCAGCGCGCTGGCCAGATTGGCGCGCACACCGACCGCATTGCCCTGAGCGACTTGGATTCTCGCACTTGCTGCCAGCAGCGTCGAGCTGTCGGGATGCACTGCCAGACGCGCCTGAATCATCCGATCTGCTTCGCGGTACTGCTTTTGCTGCAGCATCGGGTCAAGCGCGCTGACCGCCATCGCGTCTTTGGTCTTCTCCAGCGCGTCGCGCTCAACGACGCTCATGCGCTCACCGGCCAGCGGATCCAGCACGTCCTGTGCCGCAACGAGTTGGTTGGCCTGCAGCAGCACTCCCGCATAAGAAATACGCTGCGACGGCGTGGGTGGCTTGGTGGCGTCCAAACTCGTAGCCAGAGCGTCACGCAGAGAATCAATGTCCTGCATATGCAGGAAGGCAAGCGCGATTTCGGTGCCGCGCTCCCCCGTCGGGTCCGGCGCGTTGGCGAGTTGCAACAGCTTGTCGTTGGCCATCGGGTCGTCGCTGGCGGCGATATTTCGCACCTGCTGCTTGAACGCGACCATCGCCATGAACTTGGCCATCGACGCCGTGCGCTGGCCAGGAGGCACCATCTGCACGAGTTCGTCGGCGCGCCTGCGATCATTGTTCTCTTGCGCCCAAATGAAGGCGACCTGCATGGCGTCCTGACCATCCTGGGTCTGCAGCGCACCACGAGATGACGCGGTGCGATAAGCGCTGTCGATGATCGTCTGCGCCTCGGTCCCGCGCTGCTCGTCTTTCAGCGTGCGCGCCAGTTCCAGCTTGATCCACCAACTCGACGGATCGACCGCCAACGCCCGCCGCAGCCCAGCCTCGCGCTTTACCGGATCGGTCAGTGCGATCGCATCGACGCGCATGATCTCGGCCTGGGACGAATGCACCTGGGCCAAGCCCTTGGTTTGGTTCTTTTTTTGGTAGCCATCCTCGGCGCGCGCCAGATAGGGACGCGCGTCATTGTAGCGCTTCTGGCCCATATATATTTCGGCCAACGCAGAATTGGCGTCCGCGTTGGTCGGGTCCGCAGCGAGCACCACCTGCAGGCTGGCGATAGCAGCGTCGGTGCGCCCGGCCTTGGCCTGGATGGTGGCGAGTTGGAGGTAGGACCCTGGATTGCGCTGGCCGGCAAGGAGGCTGCGCAGCAGAGTCTCAGCCTCGTCGTACTTGCCAGCGTCGGCGAGACGATCAACCTGGCGAAATTTCTCCTGCACCGCCCGCTCGGCATCCAGGCCGAGCATCTTGTCGAATTCTTCTTTCTTGTCCGGTTCAAGCCGGATCGCATCGCTGTAGAGCTTCTGCGATTCGGCGGCGTGGCCGGTCAGTTTTTTGACCAGCGACAGCATCGCCATCGCCTCGGCGTCGTCCTTGTCGAAATTGAGCGCAACGTTGAGATTGGTCTCGGCGGTCTTCCAGTCCTTGGCCTCGATCGCATCGCCCGCCTTCCAGCGCGAGCGCACGCCGATATTGGGCAGGCTGGCGGCGAACTCGGCACGCTTGGCTTCCATCTCGGCATCGGTCGGATGGGTCTTGAGATAGGCGTCGATCTGCTCCTGCGCGTCCAGCGATGGGCCTTCCCACAGCAACGCCTGCCGCCACAGCGCACCGGCGCGCTCGGTCATTGCCGGGACTTTCTCCAGCGCCCTCAGCCGCTCGATGCCTTCAGTTCGCCCGCCCGTCGTCAAGATCAGCGACCAAGCGGCAGCGAGTTGCAGACTGACATCACGTGGATTGTCGTCGGCAAGCTTTTTCACCGCGGTCAGCGCTTCGTCGGCCTCAACCGATTCGTCGGGCAGCGAAGAGACGTAAAGCGGGTAATAATCTGCAGCGAGATCAGTGGGGATCACGTTGCCCTTGAACAGCAATTTGTATTTTTCGAGAGCCTGGGTCTTTTTGCCCTGGACGGCAAGCGTGCGTGCTTCCAGCAGGATCTGCGCATCCTCCGGCGAACGGCGCTTGAGCGTATCAAAATTCGCGATGAAAGGGTCATTCGGCGACAGCTTGCGCAGTCGATCCAGATAGACGCGGGCCTGCGCCTCATTGCCCTGATCGAACTGCACCTTGGAAGCACCGACCAACGCATCCCGGTTGTCCGGCTGCAAGCCGAGCACGCGAGTGTAGAAATCGAGCGCCACTTCAGGGCGACCCTTTTCATACCAGAACTGCGCCTTCTCCAAGATCAACCCAATGGCCGAATTCGCGCCAGGATCGGTCGCGTTCGCGACAGCCGCTTTTGTTGGAAGTGGGTAACAAACAGCGCCGGTGATGAACGCCGACATCGCGATGGCGGCAGTTCCGGACTTCAGAGCGAAACGGAGCCTTCCGGCACCGCCTTCCAGCCAACCAAGCGTCGCCATTTTGACCATCAAAACATCACTCATTAGCCTGGGTGCCTGCCACTTGCGATTCTGGTGATCAAGCTTTACCGAAAACACCGATTCGGCACAAATCAAAATGAGATGTTCGCGAAGCATTCGCACCGCGATCATCGCACAGCAAGCTAAAAGGCATTTTATTACATAAAATCTGAATTTTTCATAAAATTATGTTATTTTTTGACAAATATTGTGAAATTTATATCGTATTGTTTAAGCATCGCTGAGAATCCACGGCGCACCTGCCGCTAGTGCCAAATCCCGCACCTGCGCGCGCAATCCGGCCCCGACCGGCACACCGAAGGCGCGGCGGCGTGCCGCCATCGTGCGCTCCGGGTCGCCGGGGATCAGCACCGGATGCTGTGGATCGACCGGCCTGGTGGCGCGCATCTCGGCGCAGAAATCGTCCACCGCATGCGCAAATTCCGCACCATCGCGGAACAGGTTCGGGTCCATCGCCAGGAAGAAATGCGCAAGCCCAATCGGGTTGCCTTTGGCATGGCGCGGCGAGGAGGGAAAAGTCTCTCCTGCGAGCCCGGCGGAGAGGATGTTCACCATCATCGCCAGCCCGTAGCCCTTGTGGCTCGAATTCTCCGGCGTGCCGCCCAGCGAGGTGAGGAACCCGCCGCGTTCGGCCGTGTCGAGCGGATCGGTTGACGGATTGCCTTGCGCGTCCAGCACCCAACCCGGCGGCGTCGGCAACCCCTCATTGGCCTTATTGCGCACCCGCCCGAAGGCGACGGTGGTGGTCGCCATGTCGAGCAGAAACGGGCGGCCGGGCTCTCCCGGTGCTGCAAAGCACCACGGATCGGTACCGAGCCGAGCTTCCGCGCCGAAGGTCGGTGGCACGCGCACGCCGGAGGCCGAGGTGGAGACCATCCCGATCATGCCCGCATCGGCGGCGATCAGCCCGTAATAGCCGCAAGCGCCGAAATGCGCCGTGTTGCGGACCACCACCACGCCGATGCCACTTTCGCGGGCTTTCGCCACCGCAAGTCGCATCCCGAACGCCCCCGGCACATGCCCCAGTCCACCACCGCCATCGACCAGGGCGGAGACCGCAGTCTGCTTGATCACCGACGGCATCGCCTGGAAATTCAGCCGCCCCTCGCGTCGCCAGATGTCATAGGGCGGCAGCATCGACATGCCGTGGCTGTCGATGCCGTGCAGATCAGCATAGCCCAGGATTTCCGCCGTCTCCACCGCCTGCGGTGCCGCCATGCCCCAGGCGATCAGGATCGCCTCGATCTGTGCGAGGTGACGTTCAAAGGGCGGGTTCTGGGACATCGGCGCTTCCGGTGGTTCTGATGTGATTGCCTGAAGCCTTGCGCAACCGCGCCACCCCGGC
Source organism: uncultured Rhodospirillales bacterium (assembly GCA_903891315.1). Classification (GTDB taxonomy): domain Bacteria; phylum Pseudomonadota; class Alphaproteobacteria; order Acetobacterales; family Acetobacteraceae; genus CAIQQQ01. The sequence continues at coordinate 7,864 of CAITEF010000005.1, forward strand.
AAGGTTGCGCAAAAGGAGTCTGCCATGACCAGCACCGAAACCGTCCCTGCCCGCCGGGCCGCAAGCCTGCTGCTGCTGCGCGATGCCGAGACCGCGCCCGCCGTGCTGATGGGCCAGCGCGGCGCGTTCCACAAATTCATGCCGGGACGGCTGGTGTTCCCCGGTGGCGGCGTGGATGCCGAAGACCGCACCGCAAGTTTCGCGGCCTTTCCCTCCGAGGACGCGATGACACGCCTGCACCGGCAGACCGCACCCGAGCCCGATCTCGCGCATGGCCTGCTCGGAGCCTGTGCACGCGAATTGCACGAAGAGACCGGACTGGATTTCGGCATGCCACCTGACCTTTCCAGCGTCGATCTGCTCTGCCGGGCCATCACGCCGCCGGGACTGCCGATCCGCTTTGACGCTTTCTTCTTCGTCGCCCCGGCTGACGCCGCCAGCGGCGTGCTGGCTGGGTCGGGCGAGTTGGAGGAGTTGCGCTGGTATCTGGTCGACGAAGTGCTCGGCTACGACCTCGCCTTCGCCACCCAACAGGTCCTGGTGCAGTTGAAAGAGTGGATGGCGCTCGACGCCGAGGCACGGATGGCGCGGGGGAAGATCCCGGTGTTGCGGCAACGGGTTTGGGTGATGGAGTAGCGAGAGCAACGCCCGATCACATTGAACCGAAGAGGTTCAATGTGATCGAGGC
>CAITEF010000006.1 GCA_903891315.1 uncultured Rhodospirillales bacterium
ACAACCATTCTCTCTGTCCGTCGTGGCAAGTCAGTCTGCATGGCGGGCGACGCGCAGGTCAGTCTTGGGCAGACGGTCATCAAAGGCACCGCGCGCAACAGCTGGGCCTGTTCATTGGCCCAAGCGTAGAAATCGCGATCATACAGGGTGGTGTTGTCTCGCATGTTCGCAGATTAGCGCATCAATGTCGGACGCTGCCAGAATCATCCGCGCCGCCGCCCCAACACCGTCAACGCCACACCGCCCAAAATCAGCCCACCCGCCAGCACAAGTCGCAGGCTCAGCATCTCACCCAGCACCGCCACCGCCCCCAAGGCCGCGATCACCGGCACCGTCAATTGCACGCTCGCCGCCTGCAACGGGGTCAAATGCGGCAGCACGCGATACCACAGCGCGTAGCCGAGCCCCGATGTCACGCCCCCCGAGAACAGCGCCAGCCCCACCGCCCGCGCCTGCGGTTCGCGCAGCGCGCCGAGCACAGCGGCCATCGCCAAAATCGGCAAAATCAACGCCGACGCCCGGAGGAAATTCCCCGACGAGCCCTCCATCGCGGTGCCCCGCCCGCCACCGCGCAGCGAGACCACGCCCCAGGATATGCCCGCGATCACCATAGCAGCCGCCCCCGCAGGGTCCGGTGCCTGCACGCCGGGTGCCATCAGCCACACGAAGGCCCCGCCCGCGATCACCAGCCCCAGAATCTCCTGCATCGAGGGGCGATGTCCGCGCAGCAGGCCCCAGCCGATCATGCTGGTCTGCACCGAGGCGAACAAAATAACCGCCCCGGTGGCGGCCCCAAGCCGCAGATAGGCCAGCGAAAATCCCAGCGAATAGCCGAGCAATGCCGAAGCCGACACCCAACTGCCCGGCATGGACCGCCCTGGCCGGAAGCCGCCCTGTCGCCACAGCAGAAACCCCAGCACCGCAGCCCCGGCGAACAATCGCATCGCGGTGAAGCTGAACGCATCCACCCCACCGCCCTGCAAAGCCGCCCGCGCCAGCAGCGAGTTGGCGGCAAAGGCGAGCATCGCAACGCCGGTGAGAAGAAGGTGGATCATCGACGCGGCCTTCTGAACGTTTCGGCACAAGACCGCATGTCCGTCTCCGAGCCAAATGGCTCGCCCCACATTCTGCTTGGTGCCGCGGGTTGACCGCAACCCTCCTCAGCCGCCGCTTCAACTCACGTGGCTTGCACCGCCATGCATTCCGTCCCATCTCCCGTTGATGCAAAACCATTCCCCCAGCATGAATGACCCCGTGGGCTGGCACGGGACAACCATCCTGTCCGTCCGTCGCGGCCAATCCGTCTGCATGTCCGGCGACGGCCAAGTCACCCTCGGCCAGACCGTCATCAAGGGCACCGCGCGCAAGGTGCGTCGCATCGGCGGCGGCAGCGTGATCTGCGGGTTCGCCGGGGCGACGGCGGATGCCTTCACCCTGCTCGAACGGCTCGAAGCCAAGCTCGAACGCTACCCCAACCAGCTTGAACGCGCCTGCGTCGAGCTGGCGAAGGATTGGCGCACCGACCGCTATCTCCGCCGCTTGGAGGCGATGATGGCAGTGGCCGACCGCGATCATTCCTACACGCTCACCGGCAATGGCGACGTGTTGGAGCCCGATGACGGCATCATCGCCATCGGCTCGGGCGGCAATTTCGCACTCGCCGCCGCCCGCGCGCTGATCACGTTCGAGGATCTCTCGCCGGAAGATGTGTGCCGCCGTGCGATGAAAATCGCGGGCGATATCTGCGTCTACACCAACCACTCCCTGACGGTGGAGACGATCTGATGTTCGACGCTCCGACCTTTTCGCCCCGCGAGATCGTGGGCGAACTCGACCGCTTCATCGTGGGCCAAAACGACGCCAAGAAGGCCGTCGCCATCGCGCTGCGCAATCGCTGGCGGCGTCAGCAATTGCCCGAAGGGATGCGCGAGGAAGTCGTGCCGAAGAACATCCTGATGATCGGCCCCACCGGCTGCGGCAAAACCGAGATCGCCCGCAGGCTCGCCAAGCTGGCGCAGGCCCCGTTCCTCAAGGTGGAAGCCACCAAATTCACCGAAGTCGGCTATGTCGGCCG
>CAITEF010000007.1 GCA_903891315.1 uncultured Rhodospirillales bacterium
AGATCGACGCGCCGCTCGGTGGAATAGGCCGCCACCTGAATGTCTGGATAGCGCGCCCGAAACGCGCGCAGCAGCGTCCACCAAGGCTCGAAACTTGGCGGCACGGACAGCCGCAGCCGTCCCTTGAGCTGCGCCTGATTCTGCCGAACCGATTGCTCACCATCGGCCAAAGTCTCAATGCCCCGCACGGCGTATTCGTAAAGCCGAGCCCCGGCATCGGTGAGACGTACGCCGCGCGCCGAGCGTTCGAACAATTGGACCTTCAATTCCCGTTCGAGATCACGCACGCGCCTGCTCAAGGTCGGCAATGGAACCCCCGAGCGCTCTGAAGCCGACGAGAAACTGCCCGCCCGCACCACCAGCACGAACATACGCGTCGCGTTCAGGTCCACCCCAAGCCTCTCACATTTGGAAACACACGTACCGCTTTTCGCTGATGTTTCTCATATTCGATGCATCCATTTGTGGTCCAGGAAAACCGGAGGCGGATCGATGCTCCATCGCCGCAGGCTTCCACCAACCAGCCGCTCCGCGGCTGAACAAAAGGAATGCGTGTTATGAAGGCTTATGTTGTTGAACAGGCGGGTGGCCCGGACGTTCTGCAGTTACGGGATATCGTCTCGGCGGCACCGGGGGCGGATGAGGTTCGTATCCGCGTGAAGGCATTCGGGTTGAACCGGGCCGAAGTGTATCGCCGAGCGGGCAAGATGGGGCCGATTGTGGGCGCAGTCACGCCTGGGATCGAGGCCGTGGGTGAGGTGCTTGAGGACCCGTCGGGCAGCTTCCGGATCGGACAGCGCGTGGCGACCGCGATGGGTGGTCTGCAGTTCAGTCGCCCCGGCAGCTATGCCGAGGATGTGACGGTTCTGCGCAGCAATGTCGTTGACCTCGACGGCACCACGCTTTCTTGGGTGGAACTTGCCGCCCTGCCGGAGAGCTACCTCACCGTGTGGGGTGGGCTGGGGCGGTTGCTGGAGGGTGGAGCGGGTCAGACCGTGCTGGTGCGCGGTGCGACGTCCTCGGTGGGACAGGCCGGTGTGGCCTACGCCAAGGCACTCGGCGCAACGGTGATTGCCACCACGCGCTCGCAGGAGAATGCGGCGCGTCTCGTGGCCATCGGTGCGGATCACGTGGTGATCGATCAGGGCGAGGTGGCTGATGCCGTCCGCAATCTGACGCCAGAGGGCGTTGATGCGGTGCTCGAAGTGATCGGTGCGGCCACGCTGCGTGACAGTGTCAAGGCGCTCAAGCCATTTGGCACGGCGGTGGTGATTGGTCTGTTGGGTGGACCGGCTTCGTTGGAGCGGCTGGAACTGATGAGCGACCTGCCCAATGCGGCCCGAATCGCCTTCTTCGGCAGCGGCATGTTTGGCACACTGGCGTTGCCGCTCTCAGACTCACCGCTGCGGTGGATCGCTGAGCGGACCGCCGCCGGGACGATGCCGTCGATGCTTGTCAAGACGTTCGACTTCGACGACGTGCCAAACGCGCACCGTCTGATCGAGAGCAATCGCGCCTTGGGCAAGCTGGTCGTTCGTCTGTAAGGCTCACCGCCTGAAGGCCGCTGGAGCAACGCCCGATCACATTGAACCGAAGAGGTTCAATGTGATCGAGGCTAAGTTGCTCTAGAATGATATGTTTCTAGAGTACGACCGTCCGGCCGATCGATTCCGATCGGTCGAACAGCGCAAACCCCACCGCCGCCTCGGCATGCAACGCCGTGGTGTCGAAGACCGGCACCGAACAATCCGCTTGCCCAACCAACAGTGAGATCTCGGTGCAGCCCA
>CAITEF010000008.1 GCA_903891315.1 uncultured Rhodospirillales bacterium
CTGGAGCGTCTATGCCGACAAGGTCGGGCCGGTGCTCGGGCCGCTGATGGGCTACGAGGTGCTGAGCGCCTTCTTCCTCGAGGCCGGCTTCCTCGGCGTGATGCTGTTCGGCATGGGCCGCGTCGGCAAACCGCTGCATTTCCTCGCCACCTGTGTGGTCGCCGGCGGCACGCTGCTGTCCGCGTTCTGGATTCTGGCGGTGAATTCCTGGATGCAGACACCCGCCGGTTTCACGTTGGATTCGGACGGGCGGATGCTGCCTGCCGATTGGCTGGCGATCATCTTCAACCCGAGTTTCCCGGTGCGCTTCCCGCATATGGTGCTCGCCTCCTATCTCTCGGTCGCCTTCGTGGTGGGTGCGACCGGCGCGTGGCATCTGCTGCACGACCGTCGGAATGTCGCGGCGCGGACGATGTTCTCGATGGCGATGTGGATGGCAGCCCTCGCTGCGCCCGCGCAGGTGATTGTCGGCGATGCGCACGGGCTGAACACGCTGCAATACCAGCCCGCCAAGGTGGCCGCGATGGAAGGGCATTACGAGGCGCATGACGGCGCGCCGCTGATCTTGTTCGGCGTCCCGCATGATGACACCGCCACCATGGATTACGAGGTGGCGATCCCGCATCTCTCCGGGCTTATTCTGACCCATAGCTGGTCCGGCCACACGCCGGGGCTCACCGATTTCAAGCCGGAAGACCGCCCGCCCGCCGAGATCCTGTTCTGGTCGTTCCGCCTGATGGTGGGGCTTGGCTCGGCGATGGTGCTGCTTGGCGTGGCGAGCCTGTATCTGCGCTGGAAGAAGAGGCTCTACGACAACACGCCGCTGCTCATCGCCTCACTGGTGATGGCCCCGTCGGGTTTGATCGCGTTGCTCGCGGGCTGGGTGACCACCGAAGTCGGACGCCAGCCCTACACGGTCTACGGCGTGTTGCGGACAGCGCAGAGCGTCTCGCCGATCGGTGCTCCAGGTCTGGCGGTATCGTTGATGGCTTTCGTGTTGGTCTATTTCCTGGTGTTCGGCGCGGGCGTGGTGATGGTGCTGCGCCTGCTCGCCAACCCGCCCGGGCCGGATGAGAGCGGCGTGCCGAAGACCCCCTCCCGCGTGGCGGGCCTCGTGCCCGGCCCCGCGATCGCCGGAGAGTGAGCGCCATGGACCTTCCTCTGATCTGGGCGGGGCTGATCGCCTTTGCCGTGCTCGCCTATGTTGTGCTGGACGGCTTCGATCTTGGCGTCGGCATTCTGTTCTGCGTCGAGCATGACGCACATGACCGCGACACGATGGTGAACTCCATCGCCCCGGTATGGGACGGCAACGAGACCTGGCTGGTGCTTGGCGGCGGAGGCCTGTTTGCCGTCTTCCCGCTCGCCTACGCCACGATCCTGCCCGCGCTGTATCCAGCGATGATCGGCATGTTGCTCGGACTGGTGTTTCGCGGTGTCGCCTTCGAGTTCCGCTTCCGCGCGACGACCGGCTGGGGGCGACGCGCTTGGGATGTGTCGTTCATGCTCGGCTCCTCGCTGGCCGCTTTCTGCCAGGGTTTGGCGCTGGGCGGATTGCTCCAGGGCATCCATGTCGAGAACCGCGCCTATGCCGGTGGCTGGTTCGACTGGCTGACCGGCTTCACCGTGCTGTGCGGTGTCTCGCTGGTGGTCGGCTACGCGCTGCTCGGCGCAACCTGGCTGATCTGGCGCACCGAGGGCGCGCTGCAGGAACGCTGCCGCAAGCATGCCCGCGCGGTGGGTGTGGCGATGGTCTCGCTGATCTTCGTCGTCAGCCTGTGGACCCCGATGCTCAATCCGCGCTTCGAGACACGATGGTTCGGCTGGCCCGGCATTCTTCTGACCTCTCCGGTGCCGCTGCTGGTCGCGTTGCTGTCTTGGCTGGGCTGGCGCGCCCTGTGGAACAGCGAGAGCCATATACGTGCCTTTGCCTGCGCGCTCGGGCTGTTCGTGCTGTGCTATGTCGGCTTGGGGATCTCGATGTTCCCACTGATGGTGCCCCCCAGCATCACCATCTGGGACGCCGCCGCCCCTTACGACAGTCAGTTGTTCCTGCTGGTCGGTGCCTCGGTGCTAATCCCGGTGATCCTAGCCTATACCGGCTACGCGTATTGGGTGTTCAGGGGCAAGGTGAAGCACGGGGTGCATTACCATTGAGCACGTCCAAGCGACTGCTCTGGTTCGCTGGGCTATGGTTGGGCGGTGTGGCGGTGGTGGGCGGCTTGGCGATGGTCCTGCGCAAATTGCTTCCGGCAATTTTGCCGTGAACCTCACGAAACGGCGGCACACTGCGCACACACGCCCTCGGCCTCGATCGTGCTGCGCTCCAACCGGAAACCGATCTTGGCGGCGGCATCGGCCAACGCGTGGCTGATCGCGTGATCCTCCAATTCGGTCACCCGTTTGCACTGACGACA
>CAITEF010000009.1 GCA_903891315.1 uncultured Rhodospirillales bacterium
AACAAGCGGCGGGATTCTCCCGCCCTACGGCGCTCTCCGCCATCCGATACCAAATCATGTGGAACCGCCTGATCGCGGTGGTGGAAGAACAAGCGCAGATTATGATCCGCACCGCCTTCTCCACCACGGTGCGCGAGGCGGGCGATCTCTCGGCGGGCATCTTCGATCTGCAAGGTCGCATGATGGCCCAAGCCGTCACCGGCACGCCGGGCCATGTGAATTCGATGATGGAATCGGTGGGCCATTTCCTGGCGAAATTCCCGGCCGCCAGCATGAAACCCGGCGACCATTACATCACCAACGACCCCTGGCTCGGCACCGGCCATCTGCACGACCTCACCGTCGTCTCCCCGGTGTTCCGCCATGGCGCGATTGTCGGCCTGCTCGCCAACACCGCCCATGTGATCGACGTGGGCGGGCTCGGGATGGGGCCAGAGGGGCGGTCGGTGTTTGAGGAGGGGATCTATATCCCCATCGTCAAATGCTTCGACCGAGGCGTGCCGAACGAGACCTTCTTCGATTTCATCCGCTGGGGCTCCCGCTTGCCGGTGGAGTTGGAGGGCGATGTCTACTCGCTTTGCGCCTGCAATGACGCGGCGGCCAAGCGTTTGGTCGCGATGATGGATGAGTTTGCGCTCGACTCCCTCGACCCGCTGGCCGAACACATCTTCACCGCGTCGCGCGCGGCGACCTTGGCGGAGATCGCCCAGCTGAAGCAGGGCACCTATCGCAACCAGATCGGCTCGGACGGCTATGAGCAGCCGCTCACGCTGCACGCCACGATGACGATCCTGCCGGATGCCATTGAGGTGGATTACGCGGGAACGTCGGGCCTGTCACAACGCGGCATCAACGTGCCTGCCGCCTATACGCGGGCCTATGCGTGTTTCGGCATCAAGGTGGTGGTCGCCCCCGAGATCCCCAACAACTGGGCGAGCCTGCTGCCGTTCCGGATGATCATCCCCGAAGGCTGCATCCTCAACGCGCCGCGCCCCTATCCGGTGGCGGTGCGCCATGTGGTGGGGCATTTGCTGCCCGATTTGATGATGGGCTGCCTCTGCCAGATCGTGCCGGATCGGGTGGTGGCAGAGGGCTCATCTTGCCTGTGGAACCCGCCGCTGCGTGGTGGTGGGGCGGTGTCGGGGCAGGGCACGTCGAACAAGCCTGTGATCGAGGATTTCGAGACCATCACCTTCAACTCCGGCGGCACCGGCGCGCGGCCGACAATGGACGGTCTCGACGCCACTGCCTTCCCCTCCGGCGTTCGGACGATGCCAGTGGAGGCGACGGAGAACGTCGCGCCCCTGGTGCTGTGGCGCAAGGAACTCCGTCCCGACAGCGGCGGGGCTGGGCGCACGCGTGGCGGGCTTGGGCAGATCATGGAGATCGCCACGCGCGGTGACCTCGAATTCGCGGTGAACGCGATCTTCGACCGCATCACCTTCCCGCCGAAAGGCCGCTTCGGCGGACTGGAGGGCGCGGGCGGCGGAGTGGCGCTGGTGGATGGTCCGACGCTGCGCACCAAAGGCTTCCAGGTGATTCCAGACGGCGAACGCCTGTTGCTCTCGCTGCCCGGTGCGGGCGGGATGGGCGATCCTGCGATGCGCGATCCGGCGTTGGTGGCACGTGATGTGCGTGACGGGCTGGTCTCGGTGGAGAATGCACGCCTTCTCTATAAGGTCGCAGTCAGCGACGATGGCATTCTGGATGCGATGGCGACCGCTGGGTTGAGGGGGACATGAACATGCGCTGCGACACCATTATCCGAAATGCCACCATCATTGATGGCACCGGCAACCCGCGCAGCACCGGCGATGTGGCGATCTCGGGCGAACGCATTGCGGGCGTGGGCGACCTGGGCAGTTGGTCGGCGGATCGCGAGATCGAGGCAAATGGCCGCGTCGTCGCCCCCGGCTTCATCGACGCCCACACCCATGATGATCGCGCCGTGCTGTGCGGGCCGGAATGCATGCTGTGCAAGATGAGCCAGGGGGTGACCACCGTTGTCGTCGGCAATTGCGGCATTTCGCTCAGCCCGGTGCGGATGAAGAATCGCCCGATCCCACCGCTCGATCTGCTCGGTGGCGAGGAGTGGTGGACTTTCGATTCATTTGGCGAATACGCCGAACGGCTGGCCACTGACCCGTCGCCGGTCAACACGGTGGCGCTCATCGGCCATATGTCGCTGCGCGTTGAGGCGATGGAGGGCGATGTGTTTCGGGCGGCGACCGACAAGGAGGCGGCGCATATGCAGTCGCGCCTGCGGCAGTCGCTGAAGGAAGGGGCGAGCGGATTCTCCACCGGCCTCTACTACCCCGCCAGCAATCAGGCCCCCACCGCCGAGGTGATGGCGGTGGCCGAAGCGGTGCGGGAGACCGGGGCGCTGTATGTGACGCATATGCGCGATGAGGGCGATCAGGTGCTGGCCTCCATTGAGGAGAGCCTGAGAATCGGCTCGCATGTCGGCGCGCCGGTGGTGATCAGCCACCACAAATGCGTGCTGCCCAACAACTTTGGCCGCTCGGTCGAGACGCTCGCCGTGCTGGAGGCAGCGCAGGCGCGGCAGAAGGTTTCGTTCGACGTCTATCCCTACAATGCCTCCTCCACCGTATTGATGCCGGAGAAGATGCGCGAGGACGTGCCGATCCGAATCACTTGGTCGGTGCCATTCCCGCAATTCACCGGGCGGTTTCTGTCAGAGATTGCCGAGGAATGGGGTGTGGACATCGTCGCCGCCGCCAAGCGGCTGCTGCCGGCGGGGGCGATCTATTATCAGATCAACGAGGACGACATGCAGCGCATCCTCGCCCATCCGCGCTCGATGGTGGGCTCGGACGGGCTGCCGCATGATCAATTCCCGCATCCCCGCCTGTGGGGCACCTTCCCACGCGTGCTCGGGCATTATGCACGTGATCTCGGGCTGTTCTCGTTGGAGACCGCCGTGCACAAGATGAGCGGCAAGGTGGCGGACGTCTTCGGGCTGGTGGACCGCGGTGTGGTGCGTAAGGGTGCTTTTGCCGACCTCGTGCTGTTTGATCCTCTCACCGTGCGCGATGCGGCGAATTTCGAAACGCCGACGCTGCCAGCCGACGGGATTGTCGAGACCTGGGTGGGTGGGCAGTCCGCTTATGTCCACGGCAAGGGGGCGACAAAGGCACGGGCCGGGCGGTTGGTCACGCGCGGGACGTGAGCAGCACGGCGCCTTGAAATCAACGAAGGAGTCTGTCGAGGTGGAAATCGCTGGCACATCAAGACCGGCGACGCTGGCCACCGGGCTGCCCGTGCCCACGCATTGGCAGATGTTTTGCGGCTTCTTCGCCATCGCCATCAACGGCTTCGGCGGCGTGATGCCGTTTGCGCGGCGGATGCTGGTCGAGAAGCGCAATTGGCTGACACCAGAGGAGTTCGTCGACGCGTTGGCGATGTGTCAGTTCGTGCCGGGCCCTAATATCGTCAATTTCGCAGTGGCCTTCGGGGGGCGACTGCGTGGGATTACGGGGGCGCTGGCCTGCGTGGCCGGGATCACGCTTTCGCCAATTGTACTTGGGATCGCCACCTACAAAGTCTTGCTGGAATTCGCCGAGGCTCCCGCCGTGCTCGGGGCATTGAGGGGTATGTCGGCGGTTGCTGCAGGTTTGGTGACCGGGCTCGGCGTGAAGCTGATCGACCCCGTGTTGCGTCGCAAGGACTGGCTGTCCTTCAGCTGCGCCGTGGTCGCCGCCGCCTTGATCGGCGTCCTTCGGCTGCCCCTGCTGCCGGTGCTGGCGGCGGCGGTGCCGACGGCGATCTATCTGCAATGGAGGCGGAGATGAACGTTCTGATCGACCTCGGCCTGCTCTTCGGCAAGATCGGCCTCGTCGCGGTGGGCGGCGTGATCGCACTCATCCCCGAGATACAACGAGACGTGGTTGAGGTGCATGGTTGGATGGATGTTCACACCTTCGCCACGCTTTTCACCATCGCCCAGGCGGTCCCGGGGCCAAACCTGCTGCTGGTTACCCTGATCGGCTGGTATATGGATGGCGCAATGGGAGCCTTCGTTGCCACCACCGCCTTGGTGCTGCCACCGGCGATCCTCGCCTATGTGCTGGGCCAGACCTGGCAGCGTCTGCGCGGCAAGTCCTGGCTGAAGCCGGTGCAGGCGGGGCTCAATGCGGTGACCATCGGGCTGATCGCTTCGGCCGGCATCCTGCTGATCCGCGCCTCGGCAGTCTCGCCGGTGGCGATCATCTTGTCGGTGGGGACGGTTGTGGTGCTGATGCGCACCAAGCTTCACCCGATGTGGCTGCTCGCTGGTGGGGCGGCACTCGGGGCGATAGGGTTGGTCTGATCAGTGCAGTGAATGCGACGGCAGTTCGGCCACTTCGTCATAACCGGCGCTGCGGGTGTGGTTCACCGCGAATTCGCCGGTGTCCGGGCGGTCATAGATGAAGCCATAGGTCGGATAGACCTGCCCGTATTTGTCGCCACCGAGGGTGACGCGCACCTGCGACCAGGAATTGTCCGGCGAGACGTCGATCACTGACATGCCGCGCGACACGCCGCCCTTGGAGGCACCAGGGCCCGCCCAATTGGCATGGTCGATCTCGATCTCACGGTCGCTGACCACACGGGTCACCACGGCCACATGGCCCAGACGCATGCCGCGGGTGGAACGGAAATTCAGCACGCTGCCGAGTTCCGGTGCCTGGCCGCGGGCATAGACGCCACCCGCTGCATCCCACCAATTCGCCGCATTGCCCTTGATTTCAATCCCGGAGGCCGCGCGGGCGAACGGCACGCATTGCAGGCGCACCTGACGCACATATTGCGTCTTTTGTCCCTTGATCTGGCTGTCCTTGCTCGCTTGCGGATTGACCACCGGCTTGGACTTGTCCGACGAACTCGCCATCGCCGTCTTCACCGGCAGGTTCTTGGCGGGCGGGATCGGCTTGATGATCTGAGATTTCTGCGCCGTGGCGGCTTTCTGCGCCGGGGCGGATTTTGCGGAAGTGGACGGATCAGAGACGGTGCTGGACGACGCCAGGGCAGTGGTGGAGAGGAGCGAAGAGGTTGTCAGCACACTGACACAAACCACCGCCATTCGAATTCCAACCCGCCAGCTTCGCATTCGTAACCCCCGGGAGATCGTCCATCACGATATATTTCGGAGTGCAACACCGGGAGCGGGATGGCAACCCACTATGATGGAAATTACCTAACAGCCATGCAATTTAGCAGACTCACGGCTGGCCAAAATATGAAAATCCGGTAAAATTTCCTAGCTTCACGAACGCGTGAACGTTCTGTTGTGCAAATAACACGCTGATGTGATCTTTTGGCAACAGGCATCAAAAAGGGCCGATTTCCAAGTTGCTGGAAACCGGCCCGATTTCAGAATCACTTTGTTGCAATCACCATAATTTCAACGAGGTGACGCGGATCGGCGAGTTCGGCCTGCACGCAAGCCCGCGCCGGCGCGCCGCCTGCGGGCAACCATTTCACCCACAATTTGTTAACCGCATCGCGGTCGGTGATGCTCTTCAGCCAAATCTGCGCCTGGAGCAATCGCGTGTTGTCGGTGCCATGCGTTTCCAGAATGGCGTCAAGTGCGGAAAGTACCTCCTCGGTCTGGCCGGAGATGTCTTTCGACAGATCGCTGGCCACGCAGCCCTGGGTGAAGACGAAGCCGTGATACTCCACGGCCTTCGAGAGAACCGGGTTCGGCTCGGTGCGGATGATCTTGCTCATGTGGTGGTGGTCTCCCATCGGTATCGGTCCTGATCAGGGTTTGGCGGCAGGGGCGGAGCCCGGCACCGGGTCCGGGCTCGCATTGTAGCAATCGTTCAACATGCGCTGATAGGCATAGCGCGCCCCCAGCTGATCGCTGGCCGCGTTGCCATTGTTCACACCCGAAAACGGTGTGGCGCTGCTGGAGGCGGCAAAACTGTCGGAGCGATACACCTCGCCACGATTTTGCGACGTGTAGAGCTGCTCGGTGCGGCTGCGGCAGGCGGATTGCTGCGCCGGCGAGACGCCTTCGAGATTGGCCTGGTGGAACCGGTCGCATCCGGAAACTGCCAGGAGCGTCACAAACAGGGCGGCAGATGATGCCAAGCGGGGCGAGATCATGAACATGCTCCTCAAGGGCGGGGCGAAACGGTCGAGTCGGGCGGCACCATAGACTGACGCGGCAGGTTGCGGGAGAGCCGGGCGCGCATCACCTGCCCATCAAAGCGCGCCTCGCGATTCAAGGTGATCTCGGCGGCCGCCCGCAGCAGCGCCTCGTCGATCTCCGCCCCGTCGCGTCGTATCATGATATGTCCGCTCGCCCAACGTTCGCGTGCCAGCAGATCGATCAACGCGAGCAGCCGCAGACAGATCGACAGCCCCGCCACCGTGTCGAGCCCGCGCGCTGCATCCACCGCCTCGGCCCAGCAGCGCGCATCGCCATCGGTCAGCGCCAGATCGGTGGGCATCTCACCGTCTGGGCGCAGGAAGCGGAACATCAGCGCCGGGCCGTCATTGGCGGCAATCGCGGCCGAACGCGCGGCGAACCAGGCGCGTTCGAGATCGCGCGGCAACACCTGCGGCAAATCCTCCGGGGGCGCACTGACCAGATAGGTCATCACGCCGCCTTTGGTGGGCGAGGTCTTGATGGTGATCGGGGCGGCGCTCATCGTCATATCCCAAACATGGACCGGGGACGCGCAACGCGCCATCCTTGGCGCATGTTTTCTGGGGGAGAAGATCGATGCGTGAACTGGCAATGTTGACCGCCACCGAGGCGCTCGCCCGGATCGCGGCGGGAAGTCTGCGGGCGGAGGAATGGCGGGCGGCGTGTCTGGATCGCATCCATGTCGCCGAGCCCACCATCCGCGCCTTCGCCGCCCATGACCCGAACGCGGTCCGCGCCGCCCCGCTCGGCACCGGATTGCTCGGCGGCGTGCCCGTCGGCGTGAAGGACGTGATCGACACCCAGGAACTGCCGAGCCAATACGGCTCTGAGATCTGGACCGGCCACCGCCCACGTGCGGACGCCGCCTGTGTCGCCTTGGTCAAATCGGCGGGCGGCTATGTGATGGGCAAGACCGTCACCACCGAATTCGCCACGCGCCGCCCTGGCCCCACCGCCAACCCGCACCACACCGGCCACACGCCGGGCGGCTCGTCCTCCGGCTCGGCGGCGGGTGTGGCGGCGGGGTTCTTCCCCGTCGCCTTCGGCACCCAGACCGCCGGCAGCATCATCCGTCCGGCCGCCTATTGCGGCGTCGTCGGCTTCAAGCCGACCTATGGCACCATCCCGCGCATCGGCATGAAGATGATGAGCGAGAGCCTGGACACCATCGGCGCACTCGCCCGCTCGGTGGCGGACGCGGCCCTGCTGGTCGCAGCCACGGGTGGCGGTGATCTCGGCAATCCCGACATCGCGCCCGGCAGCGCACCGCGCATCGGTGTCTGCCCCGGCCCGAAAGGGGCGGTGGGTGATGACGCCACCTACGCCCTGCTCGCCCAGACCGCCGCCGCCCTGTCGCGCGAAGGGGCGATTGTGTCCGACGTGCCTCTGCCTGCGGTGTTCGACGATCTGGAACATTGGCATCCTGTGATGATGAACGGCGAGAGCGCGCTCTCGATGGCTTGGGAATTGGCCCATCACGCCCCCGCCATTTCCGACGGCCTGCGCGAGCGGCTGCATTGGGGCGCTGCCCAAGGCATTGAGAAGCTCCGCGCCGCCCAGCTCGGCATCGATGGCCTGCGCCGCGCGTTTGACGATCTCATGGGCCGATATGATTTCATCCTCACCCCCTCCGCCCCCGGCGAGGCGCCGGCCGGTCTGGAATGGACGGGTGATCCGATGTTCAACGCCGCTTGGACCGCATTGCACGTGCCCTGCGTGACAGTGCCGGTGGGACGCGGCCCGCTCGGCCTCCCGCTTGGGATGCAGATCGTGGGCAAGCGTGGCAGCGACCGTGCCACTTTGGCCTGGGCGGCGTATGTGGCGGGGCGGGCATGAGCCAGCTCTCGCTGGGTGACATTCTGGGCCTGATCGTCTTCATCGCATGCTGGCTGCTCTACCCGAGCATCGTCCGACGCTTCGTGCCCAACGCGATCAACATGGGCCTGACCCGGATGCGCGTGGCCTGGATGCGCACCATGCTCAAGCGAGAGAACCGCATCGTCGATTCCGCGCTGATCGGCCATGTTGTGCATTCGGCGAGCTTCTTCACCTCGACCAGCCTGATCGTCATCGGCGCGCTGCTCTCGCTGATGTCCAATATCGACCGTGTGCAGCCCGCCGTGGAGCAGCTGGCCTTCGTCGTGCCGATTCCGCGCTCGGTCTTCGAATTCAAGATCGCACTTCCGCTGATCGTTCTGCTGCACGGTTTCACCGCACTCACCTGGTCGCTGCGACAGTTGAACTACACCATCGCGATGATCGGCGCGGTGCCGGACCGTAAGAGCGTCGGCGCGTCCTCCGAACGTCTGGCCCAGGCGATTGGCCGCTCGCTCTCGGCGGCGCTCTCGACCTTCAACACCGGCATCCGCGCCTATTACTTCGCCATTGGCGGGCTGGCCTGGGTGGTCGGCGGCTGGGCGTTGGCACTGGCTGGGATTGCGATTGCCGTCATGCTGCTCTGGCGACAGCGCTACAGTGCTGCCGCCGAGCATTTCCGCGCGGCGCTGGAGGCGATGGAGGACGCGCATTCGGAGATCCCGACCCAGGGCGTTCTGTGATGTCGTCATCCTCGGCCTCGCCGGATCGCAGCCTGCATCGTGTTGCCTGGTTGGCGCTGGCTCTGTTCCTTTCCTATCTTTGTGTCGCGATGGCACTCCCGGTGACATCGGTGTTCGTCGCCACCCAACTCGGATTGGGCAACGCCTTGGCCGGGCTCGCCGTGGGCATTGCCTTCGCCTCCACCATCCTCACCCGTGGCATGGCCGGGCGGATGGCCGATCATCGCGGCGGCAAGCTCTGCATGACGCGCGGACTCGTCGTCTACATCCTGGCAGGACTGATCTGCATCGCCGCAAGCTGGCCCGCTCTGCCCGCTCTGGCCGCGTTCGGCGTTCTCATCGCCGGGCGATTGCTGCTCGGCGTGGGCGAGAGCATGGCGATGATCGGCCTGCTCTCCTGGGGATTCGGCATTGTCGGCCCGCAGCGCTCTGGCCGGGTGCTCGCCTTGGTCGGCATCAGCCTTTACGGCGCCTTCGCCGTCGGCAGCCCGGTTGGGCTGGCTTTGTTCGAGGCGTCCGGATTCGGCTGGGTGATGGCGACCTGCACGATCATCCCGCTGATCGGCTTGGCGATGGTCTGGCCGGTCGCGGGCGTCGCCCCGCATCATGGCGAGCGCCCCTCGTTCTGGAGCATCATCGGCAAGATTTGGGAACCCGGCCTGGTGGTCTGCCTCCAGGGTGTCGGCTTTGCCGCGATTGGGGCCTTCATGTCGCTGCTCTTCCTCAATCGGGGTTGGTCGCATCCTGGTATCGGCCTGACGTTTTTCGGCGGTGCCTTCGTGCTGGTGCGTCTGCTGTTCGGCCATCTGCCCGACCGCGTCGGCGGCAGCCGGGTTGCCTTGGTTTCGATGGCCATCGAGGCCATCGGCCAATATCTGCTCTGGACCGCCACCGGCCCCGCAATGGCGCTGGCGGGCGCGTTCATGACCGGGCTTGGTTGTTCGATGATTTTCCCCTCCATGGGCGTGGAGGTCGTCCGCCGCATCCCACCCCATCTGCGCGGCACCGCCATCGGCGGCTTCGCCGCGTTCCAGGATCTGGCCTATGCCGCCACCGGACCGGTGACCGGCCTTCTCGCCGACCGCTTCGGCTACGCCATCGTCTTCCTGGTCGGCGGCCTCGCCGCCACATGTGGTTTCGCCCTCATCACCCGCATGACACTCCGCGACCGCGTCCCCGCCCCGTAGGGCCGCCCATTTTTGGTAACTATCCGGAACGTCAGAGTCGCCTCTCTACGTCACCCCCCGAAGCCGTTTTATTTCCGCGCGTGCCCGTTCCAACCTTTTCTCCCGCCGCGCCCAGGTGATCACCCCGCGCGGCAGCTTGGTCCTGAACGGCTCCGGCTTCGGTCGCGGCT
Source organism: uncultured Rhodospirillales bacterium (assembly GCA_903891315.1). Taxonomy (GTDB): domain Bacteria; phylum Pseudomonadota; class Alphaproteobacteria; order Acetobacterales; family Acetobacteraceae; genus CAIQQQ01. The sequence goes on from CAITEF010000009.1 coordinate 10,073, forward strand.
TGCGCGGTTGGCGAGGTTTGGGCGTGCGCGGCGGAGTCACCGTCCACGGCAGCTCAACGCCCAGTGCCCGGCACAACGGACGCAGCGTCGTCTTCGCCTGCGGTGCTGCCTCCAACAATTCCATCATCTCGGGCGTGGTCAGCAGATCATGGAGCCGATGGGTGAAATACGCCGCGTGATGCTTGCCTGAATCCAACAGCCAGCCCCATTTGCGCGGCATGCGGATGGCAGGCTTTCGCGATGCTGGTGTGACCGGCGTGGTGGCCCGCCGCGTCACAACCAAAACCTTCCCGGCCCGGAACCGCGCCAGCAAGCGCTCCATCCGGCGATGGATCGTGCTGATCCGATTGTAAAACACCAGCGTGAGGCGCGGCTCCAACGGCCACCAATTCCCAAACTTCGCCTTCAGCCCAAGCAGGATCGTCCGCAAAATTGCGGCGATCGGGTCTGATTCAGGCTGTGCGGGGGAGAGGTCCATCGATCATGTTAAACGATGATTTTTGGCTGCAATCAAGGTAAATAATCCCAAAAATCCGTCAATAAACCGTCATCGCGAGCGAAGCGTCATCCGCCATCTCTTGGCGGCACAGCAAACGGCGGATGACGGCTCCGCCTCTTCCGCCCTACTGCAACCTTTTCTACGACACCACCGACGCGCCCCAACCCTAAAGCGACATCACCCGCCCACCCCAGGTCGGCAGCAATTCCGCCCCCGGCTGGCCAGATTCCGCAATCAACAGATCCGGCCGCAGCGCGTAGAGAAATTCCGCCGGGTCCGAGCTATCGATCAGCACCACCAGATCCACGCTGTCCAGCGACGCCAACTGCGCCGCGCGCACCGCTTCCGGGATCCCGCGCTGCTTGGCGGTGTCGCGCTCAAGACCCACCACCAGACGGTCCGATTCGCGGCGGGCACGTTCGAGTTGGCTGAGTTGGAATGCATCAAGCGAATCGAAGCGCCCCATCGTCACCGCCGATTGCAGCCCGTCACGACGCCAATGCTCCAGCTTGCTCGCCGCCACGTCCAGCGCCACGATCTTGCGCAAGGCGCTGCCCTGTGGGGTGATCGCCGCCAGCAAATCGCCCTCACGTGCCACTGAAATGCCGTGCCGGCCCAGCACCACCGACGTCGCAATCGCCGCTATCCGGGTCGACAGCGCCAGATCAAGCCCGGAGGCCAAACCCGCGGCGAGAGCAGAGACCGAGGTGTCGCCGATGCCGGATATGTCGCCTCCATCCGGGCCCTCGACGCGCAGATGCATTGCGCCGCTCTCATCAACCAGCGTCATACCGCCGGCCGCGCGGTTGACCACCACGGCGCCAAAATTGTGCAATTTCCGCAGGTGCTCGGCCGCCACCGCCACCGCGTTGTCGGTGATCAGGCGGTGTCCCACGAATCGCTCCAACGACTCCTCACTCGGCGTTGCCACATCGGCACCGGCGAATCGGGCGAAATCGAATCGCGTATCGGCGATCACCATCCGCCCGGAACTGCGCGCGATGTTGATGATGTGCGAGGGGAGATCTCCCATCAACACGCCCTTGCCGTAGTCGCACAGCACGGTCACCGTCGTGGCCAGCATCGCGTCGCGCAGAATGCGCAGCATGCGCTCGGCCAGTTTGGGGTGAATCGGCGAGGGATCTTCGCGATCGGCCCGCATGATCTGCTGGCCCTGCGCCATGTAACGGGTCTTGCGCGTCGTCGCCCGACTGCCCTGCACCAGCAGCCAAGGCTCAACACCGGGTTGGCTGCCGATCAATCCGGTCAGATCCGATCCCGCCTGATCGTCGCCCACCACCGAGACGAACGCCACCGCAACCCCAAGCGCGCCAAGATTGCGCACCACATTGCCTGCCCCGCCAGGGACGGCGACTTCACGGTCCACATTCAGCACCGGAACAGGTGCCTCACGGCTCACCCGATCGACGGTGCCGTAAATATAGCGGTCGAGCATGGCGTCACCCACCACCAGCACGGAACTCTTGGCGAGCTTGCGGATTGCCAGGGCAAGCTCGGTGTTGCCCGGTTCACGGTGGGTGGAGGGCGGCGGCGGACTCAGCTCGTCCGGGGCGTCGCGAAACTGAAACTCATCCATAGTCAATCGCTAGCGCTGCCGCGCGCGACGCGCAAGCAAACCCTTCATGGAGTGGACATAAACCTGTCGTTAAGCATTTGGCGCGATGCTGTGCGGGACCGGCGCATGGGCTGGGGTGACGGGGGCGGCTGGAAAACCCGGCTGGGCATGGCATGATCGACAGAGCCGGAGCGGCGCGATTCACCGGTGCATTCATCGTCGCCCGTGGTGATTCCCTCAGCGCCGAGCGTCGTGCTCTCGTCGCTGATGACGTGGCGGAGGCTCTGTTGCGCGAAGTCACCCGGCTGGTCGCGCGCGGACAGGAATCGAGCGTCACCGGCGGGTCGATGGCGTTGGTGCTGCATCTGTCCCGGCTCACCCCACCGGCTCCGCGCCCGCATCATCGCCGGGTGGCGCGCGCGCTGATGCAAGACACTGCCGGCTGGTATGGCGGTCAATTGTTCTCGCTCGGCAATACCGATCTGGTTCTGCTCTGCCGCGAACAATCCGGCCATGCCGCCACCGCCGGGCGGGGCCGCGCGACCGACCCGCAGGCGCTGCCGCAGATGTTGCGCCATTTGCTCCGGGTGGACACG
>CAITEF010000010.1 GCA_903891315.1 uncultured Rhodospirillales bacterium
AAGGTGGCGGCGAGCATGGCGTTGCCTCTGGCCTGGGCGGTCGCGCGGACTGATATCGGGGGCAAACACTTCATCGATCTGTGCGCGATATCGGTCTTTCTTTGCCCGCCTTATCTCAACGCGGTGGCCTGGATCTTCCTCGCCGGGCCGAATGCGGGGCTGTTGAACAAGGCTTGGGTTGGGATGACCGGGGCGGCGCATCCAGTGCTGAACATTTACAGCTTCTCCGGCATCGCCTTCGTGATGGGCTCTAGTCTGTTCTTTTTCGTCTTCAGCTTCACAAGCACTGCGCTTGAGGCGGTATCGTCGGATATGGAGGAGGCAGCATCGATCCTGGGCGCAGGGCGCTGGACGACGGCGATCGAGATCACGCTGCCGCTGGTCGCACCCGCTATTTTGGCCGCTTTGGTGATCGTGTTTCTTCAAGCAATCGCGCTCTACGGCGTTCCCGCCTTGCTGGCCTATCCGGCGCGGTTTCCGTTGCTGGTGACCAGCCTGTTGGAATTCTTCGACGGCATGTCAGTCCGGCTCGGCCCGGCTGCGGCCTATGCGATGCCGTTGGTGTTGGTGACAATCACGCTGCTCGCCGCACAGAAATTCCTCACCAGGCGACGCGGCTACGTGGTGATGACTGGCAAGAGCGGGCAGCGCGAACTGACCAAACTCGGCACGCTGCGTCTGCCCGCCACCATTGCTGCAATTCTGCTGTGCGGCGTGATTGCAGTGTTGCCGATCGTGACATTGGTGCAGGCCGCCTTCAGCAAGGCCTGGGGACGCGGCTGGCAGATCGACAATTTCACGCTCGACAATCTTCTGGCGCTGGCCAGCAAGCCAAGCCTGCGCGACGCCGTTTTCCATAGCATTCTCTACGCCAGTGCGAGCGCCGTGTTGGCAACCGCGGTGTCGTTGGCGGCGGCTTATCTGATTGTCCGGCAGAACATTCGATTAGGCTTTGCGCTGAGCCTGCTGGCGATGATGCCTTCAGTGATCCCGGCGATTGTGCTGTCGATTGGCTTCTACGCCACGTTCTCCGCCCCGCCGGTCTCACTCTATGGCACCGGGCTGTTGTTGATCCTTGCCTTCAGCGCGCGGTTTCTGCCGATCACCTACTCGGCCTGCGCCGCCGCCTTGGTAACCTTCAATCCGGAGATGGAGGATGCGGCGCGCATCCTAGGCGCGTCGCGGCTTTACGTGCTGGCCCGTGTAACGGCGCCGATGCTGAAAAGCAGCATTCTGGCCTCGACCATCATGGTCTTCGTGCTCGCCAGCCACGAACTGAGTACGGCGGTGTTCCTCTCCAACGCGAACAACCGCGTCGTGTCGGTGGCTATGCTGGACTTTGCAGATAATGGGCAAATGGAAGCGGTGGCGACGATGGGAGTTTGTCTGTTGTTGATCACATTGGCGATCCTGAGCCTGGGATCGCGCATCGTCGGGCACAGCATCATGCGCGCGCGGGGGGAGGCATGACGCATCTCTCGCTGCAGGGCCTGTCGCGGTTCTATGCCGAAGTGCCGGTGGTGGACCGGCTAAGTTTGGAGATTGCGTCGGGCGAATTTCTCTCGCTGCTCGGCAGCTCGGGCTGCGGGAAGACGACGACGCTGCGGATGATCGCGGGCTTCATCACGCCCAGCGAGGGCACCATCACGGTGGGCGGCAATTTGCTGTCCTCTCCTGCACGGGTGGTGCCGCCAGAGGGGCGTGGAATGTCGATGATCTTCCAAAGCTACGCGATCTGGCCGCACAAGACGGTGCGGCAGAATATCGAATTCGGTCTCAAGCTGCGCCGATTGTCGCGTGCGGAGATCCGGCAGCGCTGTGACGAGGTGCTCGATCTGGTCCGGCTCGGCGACCTTGCCGAACGCTACCCCTCGGCCCTCAGCGGCGGGCAGCAACAGCGCGTAGCGCTGGCGCGTGCCATAGATCG
>CAITEF010000011.1 GCA_903891315.1 uncultured Rhodospirillales bacterium
GCCGGCACATGGAGCGTGGCTGCCGACCTGCACGGTGTGACGGCCAACTCGCTGAGCATCGGCCACAGCCTGCTGGTCTGATCCAGGCTGGTATAATCCAGGCTGGGCTGAGCCACTGAGCCAAACCCACCCCGCTTCCGGTAGTCCTGCAATGGGCTGTTGGGGGCGGGGTGGTTTGTTTTTCGGACGTGCAAAAACAACGGGATCGCTGACGATGCGACGACGGTCTTGCCGTGCGGAGCCTATGGCATTCCTATAACCCGTGCCTCCGGTTTGCATCGAATTCATATTCGCGAAGTGGGACAGTTATCTCCGGGTTAAATCGGAGTTTTTTCATGTCCGACGTGGCTTTCTTGTTGCTGGGTGTGGGCGGGTTTGTCGTCTGCCTCGGCTTTGTCTCGCTCTGCGCCAAGCTGTGAGGCGCGCACCATGACACTCGATCTTGTGCTCGGCGGCATCGTGACCGTGGGGCTGTTTGTCTATCTGGTGTTCGCCCTCGTGCGCCCCGAAAAATTCTGAGGATCCCGTCATGACCTTGAACGGATGGATCCAGATTGCGCTGTTCTGCGCGATCATCATCGCCATCACCCGGCCACTCGGCGGCTTTCTGCAAAGCATCGCCACCGGCTCTCGCAATTTTCTCACCCCCGTGCTTGGCCCGGTGGAGCGCGGCATCTATTGGCTGGCGGGGGTGCGGCCCGATCAGGAACAGCGCTGGACGACCTACGCCGTCGCCATGCTGGTCTTTAAGATCTTCTGCTTCGTGTTCGTCTACGCGATTTTGCGACTGCAGACCTACCTGCCGCTCAACCCCACGGGGCAGGGCGAGATCACGCCTGATCTGGCCTACAACACCGCAGTGTCGTTCCTGACCAACACCAACTGGCAGTCCTATGGTGGTGAGTCCACCATGAGCTATTTCAGCCAGATGATGGCGCTCACGGTGCAGAACTTCACCTCAGCCGCCGCCGGTGTTGCCATTGCGATAGCCTTCGTGCGCGGCTTCTCGCGCAAGCAGGCCAGCCAGATCGGCAATTTCTGGGTCGATCTCACCCGCGTGGTCCTCTACGGCATGTTGCCGTTGTGCATCGTGTTCTCGCTGGTGTTGGTCTGGCAGGGCGTGCCGCAAACGCTGGGTGGTTCGGTGGATGCGATGACGCTGGAAGGCGCCAAGCAGACCATCGCGGTCGGTCCTGTGGCCACACAGGAAGTGATCAAGATGCTTGGCACCAATGGTGGCGGCTTCTTCAACGCCAACTCGGCGCATCCGTTCGAGAACCCGACGGCGTTGGTGAATTTGCTTCAGGTCATCTTCATCTTTGCCCTCGGTGCTGGCCTGACCAATTTCTTCGGTCGCATGGTTGGCAGTGAGAAGCAGGGTTGGGCGATCTTCAGCGCGATGGGCCTGTTGTTCCTCGCCGGCGTGTTTGTGATCTACTGGTCGGAAGCCCATGCCAACCCGTTGCTGACAGCATTGGGCATGGATGGCTCGCTGGGCAACATGGAAGGCAAGGAAGTTCGGTTCGGCATTGCCCAGACCGCCTTGTTCTCCACCGCGACCACCGACGCTTCGTGCGGCGCGGTGGACGCGATGTTCGACAGCTTCCTGCCGCTCGGCGGGATGATCCCGATGCTCAACATCATGCTCGGCGAGATCATCTTCGGCGGTGTCGGCTCGGGCCTTTATGGTTTCGTGCTGTTCGCCATCGTGGCCGTGTTCGTCGCAGGCCTGATGGTGGGCCGCACGCCAGAATATCTCGGCAAGAAGATCGAGGCGCGTGAGGTGAAGATGACCATGTTGGCCATCCTCAGCCTGCCTTTGGTGATGCTCGGCTTCACCGCCGTCGCGGTGGTGCTCGAAGTCGGCACGTCGGCACTTTCTGCCAGCGGGCCGCACGGCTTCTCCGAGGCGCTGTACGCCTATGTCTCGGCCGCCGGGAACAACGGCAGCGCCTTCGCGGGCCTCACCGCCAACCCGTTCTGGAACACCAC
>CAITEF010000012.1 GCA_903891315.1 uncultured Rhodospirillales bacterium
CCGAGGGCGAGCACCACCGAATCGGCTTCAAGTGTTTCCAGCTCGCCGGTTGGCTGCGGGAATCCCTTCTCATCAAGACGCATCTTTTCGACAGTGATCGCGCCGCTTTCGATGTTCTTGATGGTGGAGAGCCATCGCATCATCACGCCCTCTTCGAGCGCTTCCTCGACCTCGAAATCATGCGCGGGCATGCGGTCGCGGGTGCGGCGATAGACGATGATCGCCTCCTCCGCGCCGAGACGTTTGGCTGTGCGGGCGACGTCGATGGCGGTGTTGCCGCCGCCATAGATCACCACGCGGCGGCCGAGCAGCGGCTTGTCCTCGCCTTCCATTGAACGCAGCACCTGGACGGCGTCGAGCACGCGCGCGGCTTCACCGGCGGGGATGTAGGCGCGCTTGGCGATATGCGCGCCGACGGCGAGGAAGGCCGCGTCGAACCCGCCCTCGGCCATCGCGTCGCGGATATTGGCGACGCGGACATTGTATTCGATGGCAACGCCCAGCGCCTGGATGCGCGCCACCTCGGCGTCGAGCACGTCGCGCGGCAGGCGATATTTCGGGATCCCGAAACGCATCATCCCGCCCGGGAGCGGGCCTGCCTCGTGGATCGTCACCGCATGACCGAGCCGGGCGAGGTGATAGGCGGCGGAGAGGCCGGACGGGCCTGCGCCCACCACCAGCACTTTCTTGCCGGTCGATTCGGCGGGCGGGACGAATTGCCAGCCTTGCGCGATGGCTTGGTCGCCGAGGAAGCGTTCGACCGAGTTGATGCCCACCGCTGAGTCGATCTCGGCGCGATTGCAGGCGGATTCACAGGGGTGATAGCAGACGCGCCCCATCGTCGCGGGCAGCGGGTTGTTCTCAACCAGACTGCGCCAAGCCGCCTCATAGTCTCCGGCTTCGGCATGCGCGAGCCAGCCCTGGATGTCCTCACCCGCCGGGCAGGCATGGTTGCAGGGTGGCAGGCGGTGGACATATTCGGGTCGCAGCGTGCGCCAGGAGCCGGTGTGGTTGACCAGCGACGAGCCGACGTCGAGTGTGATCGCGAAGGGATGTTGGGGAGTCATTTCTCGTCTCCCTGTGCGTCGAGCAGGCCGTAATCGGCGATATTGGCGTCGCACATCGCCTGTAACCGGGCGACGCGGGGGTCTTCGCTTTCGCCCTTGAACAGATGGGCGAAGCGGCGTTGGCGGCGGAGATAGTCGGTAACCGGAACCTGTCTGCGGATCTTGCGAACATGAGTCACCCGACCGTGCTCGGCCTCGAAGATTGGATACATCCCGCATTCCACCGCGAGCCGCGCCAGATGGATGGTGTCGCTGGAGGCCGAGCCCCAGCCGAGCGGGCAGGGGACGCTGATTTGGATGTAGCGGGCACCGTGGATGCCCATCGCCTTGGTCACTTTGCGCTCCAGATCGTGCAGGTCGGCGACGGTGGCGGTGGCGACATAGGGGATGTTGTGGGCAACCGCGATCTTCGGCACCGATTTGCCGGTGCCGAACACGTTGCCGGGCTCTGCGCCAATGGCGGGCGTGGTGGCGGTGCGGGCGGTGGGTGGCGTGGCCGACGAGCGCTGCACGCCGGTATTCATGTAGCCTTCGTTGTCGTAACAGATATAGAGCACGTCATCATTGCGCTCGAACATGCCGGAGAGGCACTGAAACCCGATATCGGTGGTGCCGCCATCGCCGCCTTGCGCGATCACGCGGGTGTTGCGACCCTTTACCCGCATCGCCGCCGCAACCCCGCTGGCAACGGCCGCGGCATTGCCGAACAGGGAGTGCAGCCAAGGCAATTGCCAGGAGGTTTCGGGATACGGCGTGGTGAAGACTTCGAGGCAGCCCGTGGCGTTGACCGCGATCAGATCGCCACCTGTTGCGCGCATCGCCGCGTCGATGGCGTAGCGCGCGCCCAGCGCTTCGCCGCAGCCCTGGCAGGCGCGGTGGCCGCAGGTGAGGGCGTTGGAGCGGTCCTGTGAAGCCTGCACGCTGCGTTCGTCCTCGCCGACCAGGCGGTTGCCGACGGTGAAGGTGCCCTTCTGGTAGTATTTGAGCTGCTGGACGGCCTCGCCGGGGGCGAGGGTGGCGGCGGCGTCGGTCATCTCCAACTCCTCACTCGGCGGCTTGTGTCGGGGTTTCGGCAAGGCGACGCAGGATGTTCTCGGCGGTGGGGCCCGAGCGGCGTTTCTTCCGGCTGCCGTGGATTTCCCGGCTGACGACCACCGCGTTGAGGTCGAGGAAATGCGTGCCTTCCCAGGGCTGCACGGTGGCGCGGCGGAACAGGGCATGCAGCGAGGCCTTGGTGATCGGCCGACCTCCAAGGCCCGCGACCGCCGAATGCAGGCGCGGCGATTTCGGCAGATTGCGCAGCGCCATGTCGACATTGTTCGCCAATGGCCCACCAAGGCCCGGCGCAATCGCCTTTTCGACCACCACCACATCCTTCGCCCCGGCCAGCACGCCGCGCAGTTCGTCGGTGGGGAAGGGACGGTATGAGACGATGGTCACCAGCCCAATGGCGATGCCTTCCTCGCGCATCTCGTCGATCACGTCCTTGATGGTGCCGCAGACCGAGCCCATGGCGACGATCAGCATCTCGGCGTCTTCTGCGCGATAGCCGCGCAGCAATCCGCCGGAGTCCCGACCGAACGCCTGCTTGAATTCAGCCGAATAGGTGCCGATCAGACTCAGCGCTTGGGTCTGTTTGTAGTGGCCAAGAAAGCGGACTTCGGTGAAGGCTTCCGGCCCGACCATCGCACCGATCGAGACCGGCTCGGCCGGGTCGAGCACCTGCACTGGCTCGAAGGGCGGCAGATAGGCATCAACCTGGGCTTGATCGGGAATATCCACCCGCTCCATTGCATGGGTGAGAATGAAGCCGTCGACGCAGACCATTGTCGGCATCGAGAGTTCCTCGGCCAGTTTGAACGCGATGATGTGCAGATCGACTGCTTCCTGGTTGGTCTCGGCGAAGAGCTGAATCCATCCGGCATCGCGCATCGACATCGCGTCGGAATGGTCGTTCCAGATGTTGATCGGCGCACCAATCGCCCGGTTGCCCAAGGTCATGACAATCGGCAGGCCAAGGCCGGAGGCGTTGTAGACCGCCTCGGCCATGTAGAGCAGGCCCTGGCTGGCGGTGGCGGTGTAGGCCCGCGCGCCTGCTGCTGAGGCGCCGATGGCAACGGAGAGGGCGGCGAACTCGCTTTCCACATTGATGAATTCGCAGTTCTGCAGCGCACCTTCGCGCACCAGATCGCCGAGCCCCTCGACGATATGGGTTTGCGGCGTGATCGGGTATGCGCAGATGACTTCAGGGCGACACAGCGCAATGGCTTCGGCCATCGCGTGGGAGCCTTCGATCTGTTTGAGCATGCGGGCCTCCTCAGACGGTGGCGTCGGCGCTGCTGCGCGCGGCGACGATGGTGTAGGCCTCCAGGGCGGCAGCGACGTTGGCCGCACCGATCTTGCCCGCAAAGGTCTGCTCGATGGCCTTCTGCACGCTATCGAGATGGACCAGCCCGGTCAGCGCCGCGAAGGCGCCGAGCAAAGCGGCATTGGGCAGTGGCCGCCTGACATGCTTCATCGCGACCTCAGAGGCCGCCACTTCGACGGCATGGCCCGCTGGCAGGTTGGCGGCGACGTTGTCGATATGCAGATCGGCGAAAGAGCGGTTGGTGTTGAGCAGCAAATATCCGCGCGGACGCAGCCCGCCGAAGACGTCGATCGCCTTGAACAAAGTGGGGTCCTGCACAATCAGGCAATCTGGCTCCATGATCGGCTCGCGCAGCCGGATTTCGGTGTCAGAGATGCGGCAGAATGCCACCACCGGTGCTCCGGTGCGCTCAGAGCCGAAACTCGGGAAGGCTTGCGCGTGGCGACCTTCGAGAAAGGCGGCGACGGACAACATTTCGGCTGCGGTGACAACACCCTGTCCGCCGCGGCCATGCATTCGAACTTGAAACATTCGCCCCCGCTTCAGGACCCAAAAGGGTCGCACTGCGTCGCCTGCTGACAATGCATGATGGCCGTCAGTTGGGCGGCGATTCATCTCGTATGGTGCAAGCAACCACGTCGGAGTTTCTTGCCTTCACTGTGGTTTGGAGGCTGCCAGCAAACGCACGTTGCATAAATGATTCATGTCAAAGTCTGTGGAATATGGTCGTCGCGCCACGGCCCCATTTACCTGACTTGATAAACGATGCTGTGCGGCAAGCTGGATTTTTGCCTCCACGCGCCTCATGGCGGGGCCGCCGTTTGCCTCGCAAACATTTGGCTATGGCGTGATCGCCACTTTCAACACGCCGTCGCGTTGGTGGGCGAACAGGTCATAGGCGGCTTCGATGTCGTCGAGCTTGAAGCGATGAGTGACCATCGCTGACAGGTCAACGCGGCCAGAGGCAATCACCCCCATCAGCCGTCGCATCCGCTCCTTGCCGCC
>CAITEF010000013.1 GCA_903891315.1 uncultured Rhodospirillales bacterium
GGGCCTCGCAATGACGCTGGTGCCATTCCAGACCTCCAACGCAATGCGGTCTGCTTGATCGCTTATCGCGCAGTGGGTGTTTTCCGACGCTGCCATCTCGCCGGTGTCGAAGGCAAGTTCCAATCGAGAGTTGCTCAATCTGAGACTGCATCCCAACGCTTTGCACATGCAGAGCGCTGTTTATTTGCAGCCTCTCCAAAAAATGCAGCTCTCAGAAAAGGAATACATCCATGTCCGCAACCGTTAAGCATCCGGCTGTCGCTGCGCATCACGCAGCTGCGGCTTCCCATCATGCTGCTGCCCATGTGCATCATGATGCCGCCCAGGCCCACACCAATGGCCATGCCGACGAAGCCAAGAAATCCGCCGTCACGGCGCATGAGCACAGCGACGCCGCCCACAAGAAGAGCGCTGAAGCCCATACCGCTTCGAGCAAGTAACTCTCAAACAGGTCGGTGACCCGTGGTCGCGTCCGTCCCCTGACGGCAGCACGGGCCGCCGACCTGCTTGTTGGCCCTGGATTGAAGGAATTTCATCATGGACAAAGATCGTATCGAAGGCAGCGCCAAACAGGCCGCCGGCAAGATCAAGGAAGTCACCGGCAAAATCCTCGGCGACGCCAAGCTCGAAACCGACGGCCAAATTGAGACGGCCAAGGGCAAGCTGCAGAACGCCAAGGGCGGTCTGAAGGACGCCTTGAAGGGCTGATCTCCTGCCACGCTTTTCAAATCGAGGAATGATCATGACCAATTTCACACGAATTCTCGCCGGGAGTGCGATCCTGCTGGCGTTTATCAGCGCTCCAGCCTCACCGCCCGCGCGCGCGCAGGGTGCGCCGCAGACGGTGACGCTGATGAAGGTTGATCTGGCAACGCTCGCCACCGGCTACCGCACCTCCAAAGTGGTCGGCAGTTCAGTGCAGAACGAGGCCAACGAAACGGTGGGCACCATCGACGACCTGATCGTCACCCCGACCGGCCAGGTGCCTTACGCGGTGCTCTCAGTCGGCGGCTTTCTTGGCATGGGCACACATTACGTGGTGGTTCCAGCCAATTTGCTGAGCGTGGCGGACAAGCACATGCTGTTGCAGGGTGCCACCAAAGACTCGCTCAAGGCGTTGCCGTCGTTCCAATACGCCTATTGATCCCGCGCCGCCTGCAATCGGCCTTGTCAGACGGATTGCAGGCGGCGGCTGATCGTTTCTTGGAGGTCACCCCATGAGTCTCGGCACAATTCTTCTTATTGTACTCATCCTGTTTCTGATCGGCGCATTCCCGAGTTGGCCGCACAGCGCCAACTGGGGATATTACCCATCCGGCGGCATCGGCACACTCATCGTGATTGTCGTGATCTTGATGTTGGTCGGTCGCCTTTGATGGAATGGCGTAAATCCACACTGGATTTATAGGGGGTCTAGATGAAATTCCATTTTATGTTATCGACATCCACCGTGGTTTTGATGTTAGCGTTTTGCGTTCAAGCGTCTGCAATTGGTCTGCTCGGACCAATGGCGGAAACCTTTGCCGTCTTGGGTGGTGGTGGGGTCACAAGTGCGGGTGCCACAACCATTGTCGGAAATGTTGGTTCAGCACCGACCAATTCTATAACCGGAATTCCACCCGGAGCCGTTACCGGAGGGGCATTGACCAGCGTCGCGGTGGCAGGAATGGCGCAGGCCGATGCCCTGGCGGCCTATCATTTCCTGGCTGCGCAAACGCCAACACAGATTCTGACCGGGGTTGACCTTGGCGGGCTCACGCTGACCCCCGGCGTTTATCAGTTCGCAAGTTCTGCCCGTTGACCGGAACGCTAACGTTGGACGCTCTGGGGCTCTACAACGCCGTGTTTGTTTTCGAAATCGGCAGCACCCTCACCACTGCCAGTTCTTCGAATGTCAACGTGATCAATAGCAATTCCACCAATGGGATCTACTGGCAGATCGGATCGTCGGCAACGCTGGGCGACAACTCGATCATGGCAGGCAACATCATCGCCAACACCAGCATCACGCTCGACCCGCATGCGCAGATCGGCGCGGGCAGGGCGTTGGCAGGTGTCGTCGCGACCGATGGAATTGTCACGATGGCGGGCGACAATAGCGTGCGCAACGATGGAACCGGCAATGGCGGAGACGGATATGCTGGGGGATACCAATCGGTCTTGGGCGGAACGTTCGCGCTGATCGGCGCATCATCCGATCCGCCCGTACTCCCACTTGTTGCGCCGGGACCGGTCGCTGTGCCTGAAGCCTCCTCGCTCGCAATGATGGCGGTGGGTCTGCTTGGACTTCTTTTCAGCGGACACAATTGGCAGTCGCCCATCCCGAAACCAGGCAATTTCTCTGTATGACCGACGAGACGCTTCTGCTGGCACCCCCCGTGCCCGCCCGTGCAACACCGAAAAGTGGCGCATTCAGCGCTGTGCGTCGCGCGACTGGCATTGTGTGGCACCATATCTGGCTGATCGGCGGCGTGGCGGTGGTGGTTGGGCTCGGCTATTGGCAGGGCGTGCCGCTTGCGTTCGGGCCGAAAGTTGTCGCCGACGCCGTCTCACGTGGCGATGTGATCGAGACCGTCGTTGCCACCGGCAGCGTGCAAACTCCGTATCGTGTGCAAATCCAAAGCCAAATCACCGGCACTGTCGCGTCGGTCAATGTCGATGAAGGCCAGCGCGTCACCAAGGGCCAATTGCTGGTCTCGATTGAAGACAGTGAACTCCAAGGGGCGCTCGTCCAGGCGCAAGGTGCGGTCGCGCAAGCCGAGGCGCATATGCGACAGCTGGCGGAACTGACGTTGCCGTCGGCGCGGGAGGCGTTGGCGCAGGCCCAAGCCACCCAACTCAACGCGCAAAAGGCGTTCAACCGAGCGGCCAGCCTGGTGCGCACCGGCGACGAGACCCGCGTGGTGCTTGACGCCGCACGACGTGACGTCGATCTCGCGGCCGCCGATATCCGCACCTATGGCCTGCAGATTTTCACCTCCAGCCCTGGTGGCAGCGACTACGTGACCGGGCAGACCCAGCTCGACCAATCCAGAGCCGCCCTGGTCAGCGCCA
>CAITEF010000014.1 GCA_903891315.1 uncultured Rhodospirillales bacterium
GATCTGCGGGGGGCGAGGCTGGACTGGATGCGGGCGGCCGGGCTTGCCAAGGGGACGCCGCTTGCGGATTTGGCGGAACAGAACCTGGATCTGCTGGAGGCAGGGCCGGGGCGGTAAGTCATCGCCGTTGCACGATTTCCTTGCCGTCATTGCGAAGAGCACTTGCGACGAAGCAACCCTGAAGTCCCACCCGCCGATTCCTGGGTTGCTTCGTCCCTCCGGTCCTCGCAATGAGGATAAAAACGACGATTAAACCCGCACCGAATGATCGAGCGGACCATGCCCTGCGCCGAACCCCGGCGCTGACTCAATCGCGGCCCGCACAAACACTCGGCCCCGCGCCACCGAATCGGCAAGACTCATCCCCTGCGCCAACCCGGACGCCACCGCCGAGGCCAGCGTGCAGCCCGTGCCATGCGTGTGGCGGCTATGGATGCGCGGTGCCCGGAACACCAATGTTTCCGCCTCCGTCGCCAGCAGATCGACCACCTCATCGCCCGGCAAATGCCCGCCCTTGAGCAGCACCGCAGGCACGCCGAGGGTCAACAGCGCGTCGGCGGCATGGTGCATCTGGTCTTCGGTCTCGATCCGCATACCGCTCATCGCCTCGGCTTCCGGCAAATTGGGGGTCAGCAACGCGGCCAGCGGCAGCAGGCGGCGTTTGAGATGCGCAATTGCGTCATCGGCCAGCAATGACGCTCCGCCTTTGGCGATCATCACCGGATCAAGCACCAGTGGCAGACGACGCGGCTGGGCTTCGAGGATGGCGCAAATCGCGTCAATCACGGCCGCACTGCCCAGCATCCCGGTCTTGATCGAATCCGCACCGAGATCGCTGAGCACGCAGGTCATTTGGGCGGCGACAAACTCCGGCGGCACCAAATGCACCGCCTGAACACCGAGCGTGTTCTGTGCGGTGAGTGCGGTGATCGCCGTCATCGCGTAGCCGCCCAGGGCCGAAATCGTCTTGATGTCGGCCTGGATCCCCGCACCACCGCCGGAATCGGATCCGGCGATCACCAGCACCCGTCCGTGCAGCGCCACCTGCCTCAGGCCACCGGCTCGGCGACCGCCGCGTCATCGCGCAAGCGGGCGGCGACCTGGGCGATCAGCGCGCAGAGTTCCTCAACGATGCGGTCCACCAGCGCGCCATCCTCGGCCTCCGCCATCACACGGATCACCGGCTCGGTGCCGCTCTTGCGGATCAGCAGGCGGCCGGAGCCGTTGAGTTCAGCCTCGGCCTCGGCAATCGCCGCCTGAACCTCGGCATCCTCCAGCGGCGCACCGTCGTGATAGCGCACGCTCTTCAGTTTCTGCGGGAACGGCTTGAACATCTGGCAGGTGCGGCTCGCAGGCTCGCCGCTTTCGACCAGCACCGCCAATACCTGCAACGCCGCCAGCACCCCATCGCCGGTGGTGGCGTAATCGGCCAGCACCATATGGCCGGATTGCTCGCCACCGAGATTGAAACCACCCGCGCGCATCAACTCCACCACATAGCGGTCGCCGACCGCCGTGCGATGCAGCTTCAACCCCAGCGAGCCGAGGAATTTCTCCAGCCCGAGATTGGACATCACCGTCGCCACCACGCCGCCACCGATCAGCTTGCCCGATTGGTGCCAGGAGCGCGCGATCAGCGCCAAAACCTGATCGCCATCGACAATCGCCCCGGTCTCGTCCGCCACGATCAGCCGATCCGCGTCGCCATCCAGCGCCAAACCGATATGCGCACCGTTCTTGACCACCTCGGCGGAGAGGAAGCTCGGCACGGTGGAGCCACAGCCGCGATTGATGTTGAAGCCGTCCGGCTTGGCACCGAGTTCGATCACCTCGGCCCCCAATTCCCACAGTACGGCGGGGGCGACCTTGTAGCCCGCGCCATTGGCGCAATCGAGCACGATGCGCAGGCCATCCAGCCGCAGACCGCGCGGGAAACTCGCCTTGGCCGCCTCGATATAACGACCGGCGGCGTCGTTCAGCCGCGAGGCGCGACCGAGCTTGGCGGAGGCGGCGAGCTGACCCGAAAGGTCGCTCTCCATCAGCGCTTCGATCTCAAGCTCCGTGTCGTCGGACAATTTGAACCCGTCCGGCCCGAACAGCTTGATTCCGTTGTCTTCATACGGGTTGTGCGAGGCGGAGATCATCACGCCGAGATCGGCCCGCAGTGAACGGGTGAGCATGGCCACACCGGGCGTGGGCAATGGCCCTGCGAGCACCACGTCCATCCCGGCCCCGATGAAACCCGCAACCAGCGCCGGTTCGATCATGTAGCCGGACAGCCGCGTGTCCTTGCCGATCACCACGCGATGACGATGCGCGCCGCGGGTGAAGCACAACCCCGCCGATTGGCCGAGCTTGAGGGCGATTTCCGCCGTCATCGGTGCGGTGTTGGCGGTGCCGCGAATACCGTCTGTGCCGAAGAACCGCCGCGTGCCTGACATGAATCACTTCCGCATCTGAATAAGCGTTTGTCCGCCCAGATTAAGGCAGAATGCTGTCCATTACCTTAACCCGGCCAGACCGCGCCAGACCCGCATCGCCTGGACCGTCTCGGGAACATCGTGAACCCGCAAAATATCGGCCCCACGCTGCAGCGCCCACAGCGCTGCGGCCACCGACCCACCGGCGCGACGTGCCGGATCCGGCTCGCCGGACAGCGTGCCGATGAAGCCCTTGCGCGAGACACCGGCCAGAATCGGGAAATCATCGATCGACATGGCTGGCAGATGCCGCAGCAATTGGATGTTCTGCTCGCCGGTCTTGGCAAAGCCGATGCCGGGATCGATGCAGATATTGGCCGCCCAAACGCCCGCGGCCATTGCTGCGCGCACCCGCAAGCCCAACTCGGCACGAACATCGGCAACCACGTCATGATACTCGACCAGATCGGCCATATCCTCCGGCCCGCCGCGCATATGCATCAGC
>CAITEF010000015.1 GCA_903891315.1 uncultured Rhodospirillales bacterium
CACGCTGTTCGCGGCGAGCTTTGTCGGTCTGGCCAACACATTGTCCGGCACGGTGATCGAAGCCAGCGAGACCACAACTGTGCGCATCGGGGCCGGTTTGCTGATCACTTCACTGCAAACCGGCTTCGAGATCGGCGAGACGGTGCGCATGGTCATCCGCCCAGAGGAGGTTCGCGTCGGCTTTGACGACGAAGAGGGGCGCAACCGCTTCCGTGGGCGGCTGGAGGAATGCGTCTTCCTCGGCAATATGGCCGATATCAGCGTCATGGTCGGCCAGACCTTGTTCCGCGCCCAGATCAGCCCATCGCGCGACTGGCCGGTGGGCGAGATGGTCACGCTCTCCATTGATGCCGCCGCCGTCGCTCTCATTCCAACCATTTGACGGAAACACGCATGTACACTCTCCGCAGCACGCTGACTTCGCCCTTTGGCCGCAAGGTGCGCCTCGGTGCCGCCGTGTTGGGCCTGACCGATCAGATCACCATGGTGCCGGGCGACACGATGGACGCCAATGATTCGCTGCGCACGCAGAACCCGCTGGGCAAACTGCCGACCCTGCTGCTGGAAGATGGCACGGCGATCTATGACAGCTGGGTGATCCTGGAATTCCTGCAGGAGCAAGCTGGCAGTGAGGCGCTGCTCCCCCGTTCGGGTCAGGCGCGCTACACCAAGCTCACGCAGGCCAAGCTGGTCGACGGCGTGGGCGAGGCGGCGCTGCTGATGATGTATGAGGCGCGGTTCCGCGAGCCCGAGCAGATGTCGCGCCGCTGGCTCGATCATCAGCGCGGCAAGGTCGAGCGCGGTCTGGCGGTGCTGGAGGCCAACCCGCCCGCGCTGGCGCTGGATCTGGTCGGCATCGGCCTGATCTGCGTGATGGGCTATCTGGATTGGCGCAAGCCGCTGGCTTGGCGTCCGAACCATCCGAAGCTCGTGGCGTGGTATGACGAGATGCGGGCGAAATTCCCGCAGATCGATGCGACCGCCGTGCCGGAGCACGCATAATGGCCCGTCTTCCCAAGATCGATCCGACCACGCTCACCGATGAGCAAAAGCCGGTTTATGACCGCATCGCCTCCGGCCCGCGCGGCGTGGTGCGCGGGCCGCTGGCGGTGTGGCTCCGCAGGCCGGGTCTGGCGGCGCGGGCGGAGGATCTGGGGACGTATTGCCGGTATGATTCCTCGCTGAACAAGCAACTCTCCGAGCTCGCCATCCTGGTCACCGCGCGCGCCTGGGGTTCGGAATTCGAGTGGTTCGCCCACAAGAAACACGCGCTCGACGCCGGGGTGTCGCCCGACATCGTGGAAGCCATCCGCACCACGCAAATGCCGCCAATCACCGATCCGGAGCAGCGCGTTGTCTATGAGGTCGCGAGTGCGATCTGCCATCACCGCAAGCTGCACAAGGCGCTCTATGCTTCGGCAATCGAGGTGCTGGGCGAGGGGCGGTTGATCGATCTGATCGGCGTGCTGGGCTATTATTCGCTGGTCTCAATGACGATCAACGCCTTTGAGGTCGATGTGCCGGAGGGGAATTCGCCGGATCTCGATAGATGAACGCTGGGAACTCCTATCACCCATCGCCGTCTCGCCCAAAGCTGACCCTGCCGCCGGGTGCGTGTGACGCGCATTTCCATATCTTCGGCCCGCAAAGCCGGTTTCCATATCCTGAGGGTGTGCGGTTCCGTCCGCCCGATGCGCCGAAAGAGGCGATGTTCGCGTTGCATGAGCGGCTCGGCATCCAGAGCGGCGTGATCGTGCAGTCCGGCTGTCACGGGTTCGACAACCGGGTGGTGGCGGACGCGATGGCGGATCGGCCGGGGGCGTATAAGGGGGTAGCGCTGCTGCCGCCCGATGTGGAGATGGCGACACTGCGTGAGATGGACGCGCAGGGTTTCTGCGGCGTGCGGTTCAGCTTCATCGCCCATCTGATGCAGGCGGCAACGCCGCAGCAGGCGCTGGAGTTCGCCGCGCGTCTGGCCGAGATTGGTTGGCATTTGCAAGTCTATTTCCACGCCGAGCGGATCGATGAGATCCTATCGGTGCTGAAAGACTCTCCGGTGCCGGTGGTGATTGACCATATGGGCCGTTTGGATGCAGGGCTCGGCCTTGACCAGCCGGGGTATCGCAGTCTGCTGGCGGCGATGGAGAACGAGCATTTCTGGGTCAAGGTCTCGGGTGCCGACCGCGTGACCCGCACCGGCCCGCCCTATGCGGATGGTGCGGCGATGGCGCGCGATCTGGTGGCGCGGTTTCCGGATCGTGTGGTGTGGGGGAGTGATTGGCCGCATCCCAACCATGAAGGGCCGGTGCCGGATGATGGCGCTCTGGTCGATCTTCTCGCCGAGATCGCGCCGAGTGCGGCGGCTTTGCAGAAGTTGATGGTGGACAATCCGAAGCGGTTGTACGGAGTGCATGTTTAATTCGTCATTGCCAGGAGCGATGACGACAAAAACAAGAAAAGGAAACAACCATGTCCCGCCCCGACCGTTTCACCGACCGCGTCGCCATCGTCATCGGTGCTGGCTGTGTCGGCCCTGGCTGGGGCAATGGTCGTGCTGTGGCCGTCGGGCTTGCCGCTGAAGGGGCAAAAGTCTTTGCCGTCGATCTGCACGCCTCTGCTTTGGATGAGACCATCCAACGGATCGAGGAGGTGGGCGGGATCGTTGAGACCTATCTGTGCGACGCCACCAAATCCGATCAGGTGGCCAAGATGGTTGAGGCCTGTATCGAGCGCTTTGATCGTGTTGACATCCTGGTCAATTGCGTCGGCGGCTCGGCGGCGGGCGGCGCGGTTGAAATGGATGAGGCGGTGTGGAACGGGCAACTTGCCTATAATCTCACCTCGGTGTTTCTCAGCTGCAAATACGTGATCCCGCATATGCAGGCGCAAGGCGGGGGCGCGATTGTGAATTTCTCCTCCGCCTCCGGTCTGCGTTTCACCGGTTCTGCCCAGATTGCCTATGCTGCGACGAAGGCGGCGGTGATCCAGATGGGGCGCGTGATGGCGGTGCAGCACGCCAAGGACGGTATTCGGATCAACAGTGTTGTGCCCGGCCAGTTGCACACACCGATGGTCGAGGCCCGTCTGGCCGGTCAGCGTTTCGGTGGCG
>CAITEF010000016.1 GCA_903891315.1 uncultured Rhodospirillales bacterium
ACCGACCGGATCGATCTCACCCTCCTGCAGGGCGCGCAGAAGTTTCACCTGGCTCTCGAGCGGCAGTTCGCTGATCTCGTCGAGGAACAGCGTGCCGCCATTGGCCTGCTCGAAGCGGCCTTGGTTGCGGTTGGTCGCCCCAGTGAACGCACCGCGCTCATGGCCGAACAGCTCGCTCTCGATCAGCTCGCGCGGGATGGCGGCCATGTTGATCGCCACGAACGGCCCGCCACGGCGGCGACCGTAATCATGCAGCGCGCGGGCGACGAGTTCCTTGCCGGTGCCGCTCTCGCCATTGATCATCACGGTGAGGTCGGCGGTCGTAAGCCGGGCGATGGTGCGGTAGATTTCCTGCATCGCGGGCGAGGTCCCGATCAGCGGGAGTTTCTCGTCCTTGTCCGGCGCCGGGCCCACGGGCTGTTCCGGGGCCGGGGCGGCGAGTGCCCTGGCGATCACCGACAGCAAATCCTTCAGGTCGAAGGGTTTCGGCAGATACTCGAACGCGCCGCGTTGCGTCGCCTTCACCGCGGTCATCAGGGTGGACTGCGCCGACATCACGATGATCCGCAGCTCTGGGCGAATTCGCTTGATGCGCGGAATCAAATCGAGCCCGTTCTCGTCGGGCATCACCACATCGGTGATCACCAGATCACCCTCGCCATCCTCCACCCAGCGCCACAGCGTGGCGGCATTGGAAGTGGACCGGACCTGATAGCCGCTGCGCCCCAGAGCTTGGGTCAGCACGGTGCGGATCGAACGGTCATCGTCGGCGATGAGAACGGTGGGGGGAGTCATGGTGTCCTTCGGCGCGGTCCCTGCTGGGTGCTGCGTTGCTGGATGGTTCAAAGGGCGTCGGAGAGGTCTTCAGCGATCATGGGCAGATGCAGGCTGAATTCGGTGCGGCCTGGGCGGCTATCGACCTCGATCAGACCACCATGGTCAGAGATGATCTTCGCCACCAGCGCTAGCCCGAGACCAGAGCCCGAGGCCTTGGAGGTGACGAAAGCATCGAACAAATTCGGCATGATGTCTTCCGAAATGCCCGGCCCATTGTCACGCACGGTGACCACCAGCGGCAGATGCATTCGGTGCGGCGAACCGGGGACGGCCAAGCGCATGCCATGGCGATACGCCGTGGTCAGGACGATCTCGCCTTGGGTTGCCATGTCGCTGCCGGTGATCGCCTCGGCGGCATTCTTCACCAAGTTGAGAACGACCTGCACCAGTTGGTCGCGGTTGCCGTTTACCGGTGGCAGTGAGGGGTCGTAGATTTCACGGAAATTGATATGCGGCGCGAAACCGCTCTCGGCGAGGCGTCGGACGCGTTCGAGCACGCGGTGGATGTTCACCGCGCCGCGTTCAATCGGCTTCTCGCCAAACACCTCCATCCGGTCGACCAGATCGCGGATGCGGTCGGCCTCTTCGCGGATCAGCACGGTCAGTTCGCGGTCGGGCTCTGAGACCGAAGACTCGAGCAACTGTGCCGCGCCCCGGATGCCGGAGAGCGGGTTCTTCACCTCATGCGCCAGGATCGCCGCCATGCCGGTGACCGAGCGGGCTGCGGAGCGGAAGGTGAGTTGGCGGTCGAGCGCTCGGGCGGCCGACGTGTCCTGCAGCGTGAGCACCACCACGCCAGGCTCTTCCTGCAGCGGCGAGGCCTGCGCGGTGATGCCGTGCTTGCGCAGGCGCGGGCTTTCCAGCGTCAGATCATGGTCGGAGATCGTGACGTCCGCGCGGCGGACCTGGTTGAGCAGGGCGAAGATCGGGTTGTCTTCCGGCACCAAATCGCCCAGCCCGATGGCGGTGAGTTGTGCGTTGGATAGGCCGAAAAACTGTTCGGCGGCCTGATTGGCAAAGCGGAACCGGTTATCCGGGCCCAGCGCCACCACCGGCACCGGCAATGCGGAGAGCAAAGCGGTCGCATCTGGGCCGCGCGGCTGCTCGCGCCGTGTGACGACGGAGAACATCGAGCGCATCGTGCCTGCCACCCCGCTCATGCGGCTTCCGCCAAGGATAGGGCGCGGGTGCTGCCGCGGGATTCGCCGGCTTGGATCAGCGGGTCGTAGAAACGGTCGATCAGGGCGAGCACCTCGGGAATTGTTGCGAGCTTCATCGCCGTGGTGCGGAATTCCGCCGAGCCGCGCAGGCCGCGCGAATACCAGGCGAGATGTTTGCGGGCGAGGCGCATGCCGGCATCCTGGCCGAAATGCGCCAGCATGGCGTGGTAATGGCGCAGCAAAATCGACTTTTGGGCGGCAAGATCAGGCTCGGCCAGACGTTCGCCGGTGGTCAGATAATGACCGACCTGCGCGATGATCCACGGCTTGCCGTAGGCGCCGCGCCCGATCATCACGCCATCGGCTCCGGAGCGACGCAACGCTTCGG
>CAITEF010000017.1 GCA_903891315.1 uncultured Rhodospirillales bacterium
TCGCGCCAACCCAATGGCGCAATTCCTGCGGAATTGACACCCTACGTTGCGCGGCTACGCCTCGCCGACACACTCCAGCATCGCTGCCTGCAACGCCTCAGCCGGGCTCTTGCCGCCCCAGAGGACGAACTGGAAGGCCGGGTAGAAGCGCTCGCATTCGGTGATGGCGATGTCGATCATGTCTTCCAGGCTCTCGGCGGAGGCACCCGGTGCGCCGCGCAGCAGCACCGCGTGGCGGAAGACCGGCATGCCGTCATCCTGGTCGATGCCGAAATGGCCGATCCAGAGCCGCTCATTGGCCAAGGCGAGCAATTCATAAAGCGCTGTGCGTTGTTTCTCTGGCACTTTCAAATCGAAAGCGCAGGTGAAATGCATCGCGCTGATCTCGTGTGACCAGCAGAAATACAATCCGTAATCACACCATTTGCCAGGGGCTTCAGCCGCCATTTCGGCGTCGCTGCGGCGGTCGAACGCCCAATCATAGGCAGCAACGATTTGCTCCATCACGTCGAGAGGATTGGAGGCGCTTTCGTGATGTAGGCTGAGTTGGGCGGACATGCGGGAACTCCCATCTGAAGGGGGCCGAGACTCGCGACACAAGCGGCCGACCTGTTCGCTCGCATGCGGCGATTCGCCCCGACCACACACCAAACCTAGCCGTCGAAACCGGCGTTTCGCAAGTGCGCAGGGAGATCTGGCGAGATCTTCACACGGCGTGTGAAGATCTCTGCCGAGTCGCTAGTTGTTTCCGCCCTCAGGAGAATCGACATGCGCAATCGTCGGCGGCTGGCGGGCTTCCAACGCGGCGATTCGGGCTTCCAGCGCCGCGATCCGCGCCTCGGCGGCCTCCTGTCCGGCGCGCGCATTGGCGGCGAGCTCGGCGACAGCCTCGAACTCCTCGCGGCGGACGAGGTTGAACTTGCGAACCATTT
Source organism: uncultured Rhodospirillales bacterium (assembly GCA_903891315.1). Taxonomy (GTDB): domain Bacteria; phylum Pseudomonadota; class Alphaproteobacteria; order Acetobacterales; family Acetobacteraceae; genus CAIQQQ01. The sequence continues at coordinate 933 of CAITEF010000017.1, forward strand.
CCTCGACGCGGGCACGGCCCATCGCCTCGGCTTCGTCCTTCAATCCGGTCAGCGCGGAGAGCGCGCCACCGGCCACGCCTGCGATGTCATCAAAAAAACGGGGGCGGTCAGTCATCGAACCATCTCCTGTTGCGGCTTTCACCTTTGGCATCCGCACCGTATATGCGCGCTGACGCAGGAAAAGTAGGGTCGCCATGCTCCCCGTATTGATGTTTCCGCAATTTGATCCGGTGGTGGTGGCGATAGGCCCGCTGTCGATCCGCTGGTACGCGCTCGCCTATATCACCGCCCTTCTGTTGGGCTGGCGGCTGGTGCGACGGATGGTGGGCTGGAGTCCGGTGGTGGCCAACGTGACGCAGGTGGATGATTTCCTCACCTGGGCGACGCTTGGCGTCGTGCTCGGCGGCAGGCTGGGCTACGTGCTGTTCTACCAGCCGAGTTTCTTCTTCGAGCATCCGGGCCAGATTTTCGCGCTCTGGCAGGGCGGCATGTCGTTCCATGGCGGCATGCTGGGGGTGACGATTGCGATCATTCTGTTCTGCCGGATGCAGAATATCCCGGTGCTGGGCTTTGCCGACCGCATCGCCATTGTCTCACCGATGGGGCTCGGGCTGGGGCGCATAGCCAATTTCATCAATGGCGAATTGTGGGGCCGCGAGGCTCCATCCGATCTGCCCTGGGCGATGATCTTCCCCAGCGGTGGCGAAATCCCGCGTCATCCGAGCCAGATCTATGAGGCGTTGCTGGAGGGGCTGATCCTGTTCACGGTCACGCTGCTGCTGTCGCGCAATGAAAAAATCCGCGCGCGCTTTGGCTGCATCACCGGGGTTTTCCTGGTCGGCTACGGCATCGCCCGCATTGTCAGCGAGTTCTTCCGAGAGCCGGACGCGTTTCTCGGCTTCCTCTTCCAGGGCGCCACGATGGGCCAATTGCTCTCGCTGCCGATGATCCTGGCCGGTCTTGGGTTCATCTGGTGGTCGGGGCGCAAGACGGCCTGATGGAGCGGCTCGACGCCTTCATGGCGCGGGCGAACGCGCTCTACTACGCCAATCACGACCCGTTCGCCGATTTCGCCACCTCGCCGGAAATCAGCCAGATTTTCGGCGAGTTGCTGGGGGCATGGTCGGCAATTGTCTGGCAGTCGATGGGCAGCCCTTCGAAGGTGATCCTCGCCGAGGCTGGGCCAGGACGCGGGACGCTGATGGCCGACGCGCTGCGGCTGATCCGCCGGATGGCGCCGGATTTCGCCGCCAGCCTGTCGGTGCATCTGGTCGAGACCTCGCCACGCCTGCGCGCCGAACAATCGTCGCGGCTGGGTTCCGTGGTGTTTCATGACCGTGTCGAGGATCTGCCCGCCGGCCCGATGATCCTGCTTGCCAACGAGTTTTTCGACGCGCTGCCGATCCGCCAATTTGTTCGCCGTGCCGGTTGGGTGGAGCGCTTCGTGTCTCAGGGCTGCTTTGTCGAACAAGCCACTGATGTTCCGCTGCCCGATGCCGAGGAGGGCAGCGTCTGGGAGATGTGCGAACCCGCGCGCGACATCGCCTCCATGCTTGGTGCTCGGTTCGTGCGTGAGCCGGGTGCTGCCTTGTTGATCGATTACGGCCCGGCACGCTCGGATTTCGGCGATTCACTGCAAGCCCTGCGCAATCGCGAATACGCCGATCCGCTGGCAGCGCCCGGAGAGGCCGATTTGACCGCGCATGTCGATTTCCAGTCGCTTGCCGAGGCGGCGCAAGGGGCGGTGTCGCACGGCCCGCTGCCGCAGGGCGTGTTTCTGACCCGGCTCGGCCTGATGCAACGCATGGGCAATCTCGCCCGCACCCAGACCCCACGCGAGGCGATGCTGACCATTGCCTCGGCGCGGCGACTGGCGGAACCGGCGGCGATGGGGCAGTTGTTCAAGGTGCTGGCTTTGACTTCGCCCGGCCTGCCCCAACCTCCAGGATTTGCCGAATGACCGCCGAATTTGTCAGAGCGAACATCCTGCCGCTCCGCCACGGCTTCTTCACCCGCAATGGCGGCGTATCGGAAGGCCGGTTCGCCAGCCTCAATGCCAGCCTGTCGAGCCCGGATTCCCGCGAGAACGTGCTGGAAAACCGCGCCCGGATCGCACGCGCCATCGGGGCCGAGCCTGCCCATCTGCTGGGGCTCACCCAAATCCACAGCGCGGATGTCGTCGTCGCCACCCAAGTCTGGGCGGCGGGCGAAGGGGCGAAGGCGGACGCGCTGGTCACCAAGGTCAAAGGCCTCGCACTCGGCGTGATCACAGCTGATTGCGCGCCCGTGCTGTTTGCCGACACCGCCAAGGGCGTGATCGGTGCCGCCCATGCCGGATGGCGCGGGGCGGCGTCCGGCGTGCTGGAGGCGACCTTCGAGGCGATGCGCAGTCTGGGGGCGACCAGTATTCGCGCCGCTGTCGGCCCTTGCATCTCGCAGGTTTCCTATGAAGTCGGCGACGACATGCGTGATGCTGTGCTGGCACAGGATGCCGCTGCGGCGGAATTCTTTGGCCCCGGCATGCGGCCCGGCCATCACCAGTTCGATCTGGCCGGTTATTGTGCGGAGCGGCTGTATCGGGCGGGGTGCTCGGTGGTGGAAGTGCTGGGGCTCGACACCAGAGGCGACGAGGCTCGTTTCTTCAGCCATCGCCGCCGCACGCTTGAGGGTGGTGGGCCAATTGGTCATCAGCTGTCGGCGATCATGTTGTGAGAGGTGGGGCGTGCCGTATGTTTTCATGTTTTTCGCGATCATTCTGGTCGGCATGCTGTCGAGTTGCATTTTCCTCTAAACTGCTCGCCCTCCTGCTTGTGGTCCTGCTTGCGGGCTGCGGCAGCCTGCCGCGGCCGTTTGAGGGCAATCCCGGTGCCACCGCGCGCAGGCTCGCCCAGCCGCCGCAAACCCGCCTGTTCGTCGAACGGCCGGATGCGGCGAGCCTGCGCGGGGATCGCAGCGAACTTTTCGCCACGGCACTGGCTGACGCGCTCGCAAGCCAGGACGTGCCCGCGATCAGCATCGGCGTGCGCCCGGGCGACTGGCACATCGCACTGCAGGTGAAACGCCAGGGTCCGACCGTGCTGCCGACATTCGAAGTGTTCAACGAGAAGGGCGAACAGACCGGCATTGCCCAGGGCCAGCCAGTGGCGACTGCGGTCTGGAATGAGGCGCAGGTGGAGACCTTGCGCAAGGTCGCCACCGACGCCGCCCCTGGAATCGCCTCGCTGCTCACCCGTATTGAGGCGGCACAACGGGCGGCGGACCCGAATTCGCTCGTCAATCGTGAAACCCGTCTCTACGTGCCGCGCGTCACCGGCGCACCCGGCGACGGCAATGACCAGCTCACCCGCCAGATGAAGGCGGGCCTCGCCGCTCAGTCGCTGCGGGTGGACGACGTGCCGGGTGATTTCACCGTCGCGGGGCAGGTTGCGATGGTCAAGATCCCCGGTGGTCAGGAACGCGTGGAAATTCAATGGATTATTTCCGATCCCCGCGGCGAGCGCGGGCGGATCGTGCAGCTCAACGAGATCAAGGCCGGGCTGCTCGACCGCAATTGGGGCGATGTCGCGGTCGTGGTGGCCGAAGAAGCCGCCGCCGGAGTGAAGGATCTGGTTGCAAGGCTGGTCGGTGGTGCGTCGAAGTGACAGGCTGTTCCAGCGTTGCTATGACCATTGTGCAAATACAGTTCGGGCGGTGACGCCCTTCACCTGCCAGCCCTGGACACTGCCCGCATGAAAATCGTCGCCTGCAACAGCAATCGTCCGCTGGCAGAAGCTGTCGCCGCCGCGCTCAACCTGCCTTTGACCAAGGCCTCGGTGCGGCGCTTTGCCGATATGGAAGTCTTCGTGGAAATCCACGAGAACATCCGCGGTGAGGATGTGTTCGTCATCCAGAGCACCTCCTATCCGGCCAACGACAATTTGATGGAATTGTTGATCACGCTCGATGCGCTGCGCCGCGCCTCGGCCCGCCGGGTGACGGCGGTGCTGCCGTATTTCGGCTATGCCCGTCAGGACCGCAAATCCGGCCCGCGCACGCCGATTTCCGCCAAGCTGGTCGCCAATCTGATCACCGAGGCCGGCGCCAATCGGGTGCTGACGATGGATCTGCACGCAGCGCAAATCCAAGGCTTCTTCGACATTCCTGTCGACAATCTCTACACCGCCCCCTTGTTCA
>CAITEF010000018.1 GCA_903891315.1 uncultured Rhodospirillales bacterium
CCGATCTGGATCGGCATCAACTCCGGACAGGTGGTGATCCACTCCATTGGCAACAATCTGGCGATGAACTACGACGCCGTCGGCAGGACCGTGCATCTCGCCGCGCGGCTCGAGACCCTCGCCGAGCCGGACAGCATCATGATGTCCGCCGATCTCAAGCCGCTTTACGGAAGCCGGCAGTACGCCGAGGCGTTCGCCCGCGGCAAGGTGAAGATCGAGGGCAAGGCCAAGCTGGCCCGCATCAATGGCCGCCTGTTCAACGACATTTTCTTCGGCCAGACGCTGTCGACCGGCCAGACCCTGACCTCGCTCAGCGAGGCGGCGAACGTGCCCGCCGTAACCACGTTCACCGTGACCGCGGCCAACGGCTCGACGTTCTCGACCGATCTCGGCGTGTTCTACGCCACGACCGGTCTGCCGTTCACCAAAGTTGCGAGTGCCCCCACGGTCGGCCAGTATTCGGTATCCGCGGTCGGCGTCTACACCTTTGCCGCGGCCGATGCGTCGGCGGCCGTGTTGCTCAACTACACGTATACGGCCAGCGCCACCGGCACGACGGTGACCATCGCGCAGGTGCCGATGGGGCAGATCCCGCTGTTTCGCGGCGTGTTCGCCACGACGCTCGCCGGCAAGACCACGTATCTGACGCTGAACAACTGCGCCTCAGCCAAGCTGAACTTCGCGACCAAGCAGGATGACTGGACCATTCCGGAACTGGACTTCGAGGCTTCCAGCGATGCGGCGGGCAACGTGATGAGCTGGGCGTTCAGCGAATGAGCGCGCCCGTTCTGGTCATCGGCGGCGCGGCCACGACACTGCCGCCGATCACGTTCGCGATGGTCCGCGCGATCGTCCCCACGCTTACCTCGATGCGCAAGGAAGACAGCGACATCGACGCCATGGGCAAAATGGTCGCGATCCTCGCGGTGTTCCTCGGCGCCACCGCCGAGCAGCTGGAACAGAGCGCCACCTATGTGGAGCTCATCACCATCATGCGCGACCAGTGGGCGGATGTGATGCGCTGGACCGGGCTGGTGCCGGCCGACGCCCCGGGGGAAGCCGCGGCGACCAGCTCACAGCCGAGCGCATCGACGACCTGATCGCCGAGCTGGTCGCCTACGGCGCGGGATCCTGGCGCCAGGTGGAGAGAGAGATGGGCCTGCGGGAATATGCGGCCATGTGCCGGTTCTGGGTCGATCATCCGCCGCTGGCGCTGATGGTGGCGGCGTATTTCGGCATCAAGCCCACGGCCAAGGCGGCCCAGAACTCCGAGGCTGACCTGCTGGAGATGATGGCCATGGCGGGCATTGCGCCGGGCATGATGCGATGAGCGACACCCAGGTCTCGATCACCTTCGGCGGCACGACGGCGGATTTCGAGGCGGCGTGCCAGCGCGCGACGGCGGCGCTGCAGGGGTTGCTGGCCGGGGTGAACGGGTTCAGCGCCGGCCTGGCCAGCGCCAATCAGGGGCTCACCACGTCCACGCCGGCCATGCAGGCGTTCAGCCAGGCCAGCACCACGGCAGCGGCCTCGGTGCAGCGCACCTCGGCAGCGAGCAAAACGGCTTCGGTCGATTTCCAGGCGCTGATCAACGCGACGACGGGCGTGTCGCGCGCGCAGAACTCGGCGGCGGACAGCGCCAGCGTTTTCCGCCAGGCGTTGGGCGATCAGAGCAACGAGGTGAAGGCGCTGCGTGCGTCCTTCGATGACGCGACGGTCGCCGCGGGGCGCACCGGGCATGCATCCGGCGGCGTGACGCGTGAGCTGATTGTGCTCGGCCATGAAGCGATGATGGGCAATTTCAGCCGGTTCGGCGGGTCGCTGCTGGTGATGGCAGAGCTGATGGGCAACATCACCACGAAGATGCTGGCGGTGGGCGGCGCGATCACGATCGCCGGCTTGGCGGCGTTTCACCTGATCCAGAATTTTCGCGAAGCCGCAGCCGAAGCGAATGCGCTGAACGTGCAGATGGCTTTGATGGGGCGCGACCCGGAAGCCGCCACGGCTGCCGCCGCCGACCTGTCAAAGCATCTGCACGACGTGGACCAGGTGGGCTCGACCGCCGCACGCCACATTGCCAACAGCTTCATGGCGTTGCGGGGCGCCACCGCCGAAACGGCTACGGGCCTCGCCAAGCTGGTGCCATTGCTGCACGAGGCAGAACCGAAGGAAGATCTCGACAAGTTCTCAGACGCCTTCAAGTCGCAGATGTCCAGCCTGGGTGGCATTCAGAAGCTCATTCAGGAAAACGATCTTCTGACCACGGCCGACCAGCGTGAAAAGCTGGCGGCTCTTGTGGAAGGCAACAAGCTGGGCGAGGCGCAGGCCCTCGTTCTGGAGCGGTTGAACGCCCGCTATGGCGACCAGGCGCAGGCGATCCAAAAAGCGAGGAACGAGCAACGCGGCTACATCCAGGAGGCCATGCTCGGCGTCGATACGGTGACCGGCCAGGCGCCGCGGATGGACCGGCCGATGCCGCAGGTGCCGAAGCTCAAGCTGACCGACAAGGCTGAGGACCCGAACGAGGCGCGTCTGGATGAGGAGCAAACCAAGCTCAATGTTCGTCTGCGCGAACGCCAGCAGCTCACCGAGACCATCGACGGACTGGAAAAGCGCCTCACCGCCACGACGGATGAAGGCGCCAAGGCGCAGGTGGCCAACGCGATCAAGGTCGCGAAGGTCAAGCTGGAGCAGATGAAGGACGCGGGCGACGTCTCGTGGCTGGCGAAGCAGGAGCTGGCACTCGCCCAGGCGGAAGACGGCGCCGTGCGCGGTGCCGCCACCTCGCGCGCCGCCACCGAGGCCAAGCTGCGCACGGAGGTGGATTACTGGGGCAAGGTTGTCGCGGGCGACAATCTGACGGCGCAGCAGCGCGAGCAGGCCGAACTGCGGCTGGCCAATGCGCGGCGTCAGCTCACCGAGGAGCAGCTCCGCGCGAAGGAGGCGGCAGACCGCGCCGCGGTCGCCGGTGCCCGCAAGACGGTGCAGGAGCAGATCGCCGAACTGTCCGCCGAGCAAGGCGCGAACCGCGACAACTTCACCGCCTGGATGGCGCTGGAAGAGCAGAAGAAAGCCATTCTCCGCGCTGCCTACGGCGAGAAGAGCAAACAGTTTCAGGATGAACTGGCCAAGGAGGAGGCCTTTCAGCGCTCCCATGACGCGAAGCTCCAGGCGAGCGAATTGGAGAGCATCGCGCGGCAGAACGCGGTGGGCGAGAAGGCGCTGACGCAGCGCATCACCAACCTGGAAACAGAGGTGGCCGCGCACCGCCTCAGCAAGGACGAGGAGCTGGCCAAGGCACAGCAGGCGACCGTGGCCGAGGCCGCGATAGAGCTGCAGCGGCTGGACAGCTTCATCCTCAC
>CAITEF010000019.1 GCA_903891315.1 uncultured Rhodospirillales bacterium
AGCCTTGACGAAGTTCGCCCATCCTGGATTTGTCTTGAATCACCTTTTGCCGTATGGCACCCTGATATAGACGTATTTTCTCAAGAAGCATGAGAGTGCGGCTGCTTAAAAAAAGAGGTGGATCAATGGTTTCGAGCGATGATGAATTCACGGAGAGTCAAATTAAAATTCTAGAGCATTTCGTCACGAATACCACCTCGAATATATTTGTTCTGCGCAATCTTCCGGAGGTGATCAAGGGAGCTCTCTTTTCTCGCTATTCCCGCTCGACGCTCGGCTTGCGATCGCTGCTCATGAAAGAGTTTATTTTAAACGAGGATACCGCCTTTGCCAACATTACCGGCAAATATACCGACACCGATTCGGCCCAAGATCAAATCACCGCGATTCAAAAAGCGCAGAATTTTTATGACCGGATCCTGGATGGCTTTGGAGACGATTCGATCGGCGAGCTCGGCGGCGCGCATTTGGCTGTCGAGGGTGTCTCTTTGCTCGCGACGAAAATGATCGAAGAGAGCCGCCTCGGCTCAGCTTTGGCTTCGGTCCCGATGGATGAGCGTAGGGAAACGGCTTCCCGCGTCTAGATTTGTTCGAACAATCCTGACAGCAGAAGCGCCGCCGATACGCTGCCGTAGAACCATGTTCGTGGAAGTTGAAGATCGTCGGATATTGGGTCGGCAAAGACGGCCGTCAGATAGTAAGTTGATCCCCAGGCAAGCGTTTGCGTGATGCCGAGGGCGGAGACAACGAAGCCGCGCCGGTGGCGCAGCCCGCCATGCTCAGCCATTCCCTGCGGGCGCCTTTACCTGAACAATTTCACCGTCTTCCTTGGTGAAGCTGCCGATCCTTTCGGGATGGGGCAGCAGATCGAGCACTTTCTCCGACGGACGGCACAGTCGCACACCTTGATGAGTCACCACGATGGGCCGGTTGATCAGGATGGGATGCGCCATCATGAAGTCGAGAAGTTCGTCATCCGTCCATTTTGGGTCGGCAAGACCAAGTTCGGCGTAGGGGGTGCCCTTTTCGCGCAGCAGCGCCCGCACCGGGATGCCCATTGCCGCGATCAACTCGACCAGCCGCGCGCGGCTTGGCGGCGTCTTCAGATATTCGATGACCTCCGGCTCTTCGCCACTCTGGCGGATCATCGCCAGCGTGTTGCGTGACGTGCCGCAGTTCGGGTTGTGATAGATCGTGACGGTCATGTCTGGGCTTCGGCCTGTGCAGGGGTGGTGGTGACATCCGACTTGCGTAGCAGCCATTTCATCAGAACGAGCGCGCACACTGCACCGACGAATTGGGCAGCGATGAAGCCAGGTAGATCGTTCGGGCGAATGCCGGAGAAGGTGTTGGTCAGTGATCGGGCGATTGCCACGGCTGGATTGGCGAACGAGGTGGACGCCGTGAACCAGTAGGCGGCGGTGATATAAAGGCCAACCAGCCAAGGCACTGCCGATTGCGCAAAGCGGAGACCGCCCAGGATGGTGGCAATCAACCCGAAGGTGGCGACCCACTCGGCGAACCACTGCGCGCCACCGGTACGGACATGCTCGGACAGCATCACGACCGGCATGGCGAACATCAGATGAGCGACCACGGTACCAATGATGCCGCCGACGATTTGGGCCGCTGTGTAGACCACTCCGTCTGGCCAACCGAGATCACCCTTGATGGCAAAAACCAGAGTGACGGCTGGATTGAAATGCGCACCGGAGATCGGCCCGAAGATGGTGATCAGCACCACCAGCATCGCGCCCGTGGCAATGGTATTGCCAAGCAGCGCCAGGGCCACATCCCTGGTCAAAGTCTCGGCCATGATGCCGGAGCCGACGACTGTGGCCACCAGCACAGCTGTGCCGAGCAGTTCGGCCACTGCTCGCCGCGAGATGTCGAAGGTTTGCATCATCCAGCCTCGGAGCGCGGAAAAGATGCCCCGTCGATCTGGCCGATTTCACGCAATCGCGGAGCCAACACCATTCTGTCGAGACCGTCCATCGACAGAGCGGCAAACAGGGTGATTCTGTTGCGGAGATATCGAAAAGCCGTGACGAAAGCGCTCTCTTTCTGGATCTCAGTCCCTTCGACGGCAGCAGGATCGTCAATCCCCCAGTGGGCGGTCATAGGCTGCCCTGGCCAAATTGGGCAGACTTCACCGGCAGCGGAATCACAGACGGTGAAAACAAAATCCATCGCGGGAGCGCCGTCCACCGCGAATTCCTGCCAAGATTTTGAGCGCAAGCCTTCCGTTGGACAATCGTAGCTCTCCAGCACTTTGAGCGCGAACGGGTTGACGATTCCTTTGGGCTGGCTGCCCGCCGAGAAGGCATTGAAGCGGCCAGCCGACACTTTGCGCAGCAGCGATTCTGCCATGATGGAACGGGCGGTATTGCCGGTGCAGAGGAACAGCACGTTGTAGACGCGTCTTGACATGACGACCCTCACTTGTAGGGAGTTGTTGTGCAGCAAGATTCACTGGACGTTGGATCGGGCTTGCGCGCCTCGATGATGGCGGAAGCCACGAAGTCCTCAATCCCGCGTCCTGGTGCCCAGTTCGCGACGAGATCGCGGCTTTCGGGTTTGACGGTCACGCGTACATCGCAAAAGCCCGCTTCCTGCAACCATGCTTCGACTTCCAGCACTGGCGCAGCACCGGCCACGCAGCCGCAGACAAGCTCATGATCCGCGGCGAGATCGGGCGTCAGGGGCTTCAGATTCACCACGTCTGAGATCGCCAGCCGCCCACCTGGCTTCAACACACGAAACGCCTCACGGAACACTTGAGCCTTGTTGGGCACCAGATTGATCACGCAATTCGACAAGATCACGTCGGCGGCATTGTCGGCGATCGGCAGATGTTCGATTTCGCCGAGGCGAAATTCGACATTCGTCGCGCCGATCTTGGCGGCGTTGTCGCGGGCTTTTTTCAGCATTTCATGGGTCATATCAACGCCGATCACTCGCCCGGCGGCACCGACCTGGCCG
>CAITEF010000020.1 GCA_903891315.1 uncultured Rhodospirillales bacterium
AATCGAGGTCGACGTCGTGCCGGCGAGATAGCCGCGCACCACCACCTCCACCGGTAGAATGTCCAGCCGCTTGGCGACCACCACGTTGGGGTCGGGATATTCGAGCACATGGTTGGGGCAGATATCGGCAGTGTGCTCAAACCAGAACCGCGCGGTTTGCGTCAGGACCTGCCCCTTGAGCGGGATGGCGGCGAGGATGATGTCGAAGGCGCTGATCCGGTCGCTGGTGATCAAAATCCGCCGCCCATCCGGCAGATCGTAATTGTCGCGCACCTTGCCCCGGTAGTGGTTGGGCAGTTCGGCGATGGTGGCGTCATCGAGCACAGGATACATGGCAAATCGGTTCCGTCCGGGCGGGCACCCGTTCTGCCACGACCTCGCCTTGCATGTCATGCAGGGCAGCCCGGCGCGGTGGTGAGACGGTGGATTGACGGCAGATTGTCTTGCATTGCGCGGGGCCGGTCTGGGATGATCGGGGCAGGAATGGCCCCGCCCTTAACGTCGACGACCTGCCGATGGACGATCCTGAGATCGCTCTGGTCAATGTCGATGACCTGGACCTCGACGATCCGACGCTCGCCCCCGCTTTCCGGGCCGCCATGTTGCGGGGGCTTGAGGATTCAAAGGCTGGACGGATGATCCCGATCGAAAAAGTAATCGCATGGGTCGATTCCTGGGGCACCGATCACGAACTGCCAATGCCTGAGTGCGAGTGAGAGTAGAACTCTCGGCCACCGCCCGGCTCGAAATACGCGCCATCCAGCGTTATATCTCCCAAGATAACCCGCACGCCGGATGGCGGCTTGTCTTGGCCCGGGCGTCTTCCCCCAACGCGGCCGACCAGGCGGGATCCCTGGCACGCGGGAACTTGTGACGGTGCGGCCCTACGTGATCGTCGACCTGATCCGTCCGGAACGGGTCGAAATCATTCGAATTTACCACGCCGCCCAGGCCCGAATCCCCGATCCGCCATCATGATATCGAAACCCTGCCACACATTACCGCATTCTTACGGCTGCATTCTTGACACTCCCCCCACCGGGGGCTAGCAAGCGCTCGCCTTTGGCAAGCCCATTCGTGCCAGACATGTCTGCGTGCTGGGCTTGAAGGAGGGTGCATCGATGAGCGATGGCAAGAACAGCTCGGGCAAGCCTGATCCGTCTTTCGAGGCGAGACTGGCCAGCGCCCGCGCGAAGCAGGGTTTGGACCCCAAGCCTGTGGACCAGTCCGCAGGTGACATGAAGGGACCTTCACCAATGGGTGTGGGCCTGCGTGTCGGGGTGGAGCTGCTGTCGGCTTTGATCGTGGGCGCAAGCCTCGGTTATTGGCTTGACAGATGGCTACATACCTCGCCGTTCCTGCTGATAGTCTTCGTGCTGCTGGGTGGCGCCGGTGGGATTGCCAATGTGTGGCGTCTGCTGGGGCCTGCAAAACCCGGCAAATGATGAATTTTCGCCGGAGACCATCCCGGCGGCAGAGATGAAGGACGGCACCCGTGGCGGCTGAAGGTTCCATCGACGCACTCGGCCAGTTCAAGCTGGAAACGTCGCTTGGAGCGCTGGGCGCTTCGGTGAACTTCACCCAGTCCAACCTGATGATGCTGATCGCAGCCACGCTGATCATCAGCCTGCTGTATTTCGGCATGCGCCCCAAGGCGATTGTTCCCGGCCGCCTGCAGGCGCTGGCGGAACTCGCTTATGACGGCATCCACTCGATGTGCGTCGATCAGATCGGCGACGAGGGCAAAAAATTCTTCCCCTTCGTGTTCACGCTGTTCATGTTCATCCTGCTCGGCAATCTGCTCGGCCTGCTGCCGTTCTCCTTTACCTACACCTCGCACATCGCCGTCACCGCCGCATTGGCGATCACGGTGATCGTGCTGGTGACCATTGTCGCCCTTGCCATCCATGGCATGCACTTCTTCACATATTTCTTCCCGCCGGGTGCGCCGAAGCTGTTGGCGCCGATCATTATCCCGGTGGAAATCATCTCCTACCTGTCGCGTCCGGTCAGCCTGTCGATCCGACTTTTCGCCAACATGGTCGCCGGTCACGTGATGTTCGAGGTGTTCGCCTCCTTCATCCTGATGATGGCCGCCGCTGGTGGCATCGGCTATCTCGGCACGGTCGGCCCGCTGGCGCTGAACGTGATCCTGGTGGGCTTTGAACTGCTGGTTGCCTTTCTGCAGGCTTATGTGTTCTCCATCCTGACCTGCATCTACCTGCACGACGCGGTGCATCTGCACTGATCGCCGCGTCGCAGAACTTTCGCCGTCAACTGAAACTCAACGAAGGATAGCATCAATGGACGTTCTCGCCGCCAAGGCCCTCGGGGCTGGTATCGCCGTGATCGCGCTGGCTGGCGTCGGCATCGGCATCGGCAACATCTTCGCAGCCCTGGTGACGTCGGTTGCTCGCAACCCGTCGGCTCGCGACCAGGTGTTCGGCCTCGGCATTCTCGGCTTCGCGCTGACGGAAGCCGTGGCGCTCTTCGCGCTGCTGATCGCCTTCCTCATCCTGTTCACCTGATCCAAAGGGCCCCGGCCTA
>CAITEF010000021.1 GCA_903891315.1 uncultured Rhodospirillales bacterium
GGCCAGCACCGCGTCACCGCGCGTGCAATGCACCAGCAGCGAGATCTGGTTGCACATCGTCCCGCTCGGCAGGAACACCGCCGCTTCCTTGCCGAGCAGCGACGCCATGCGCTGGCAAAGCGCATCCACCGTGGGATCGAGCCCGGCCTGCTCGTCGCCCATCTCGGCCTCCATCATCGCCTGCTTCATCGCAGGTGTCGGACGGGTCTGGGTGTCGGAGTACAGATTGACCCGAAGCGGTGGGAGGTCGGCGGTCGGGCGTGGCGGGGCGAGAACCATTCTGGAGAGTGTCCTGTTCAGAGAGAGATTTCAGGCGACAGCCTCGCGCAGATGCAGCCGGATCGTCTCGGCGGCGACGGCGAAATCGCCATCGGCCCCTTCGCCGGCCTCACGCGCAGCACTGATCTCGCCTGCACGGACATGGCGGATGATGCGGCGCATGCGGACATCAAGGGCTGCAAACCCGTAGGACGCCGACATACCGCTCAGTGCATGCGCCGCCATTTCAATCGCCTTGGCGTCGCCGCCCGACAATGCGGCCTTGAGTGCTGGCAGCCGATCGCGGATATCGTCAAGACATTGCTCGACCAGCGACAGCACGGTGGCTGGCGCCAGACCGTGTCGCAATTCCTGCAATCGCTGCTCGTCGATCACGGTGCCGGGGTCACCCGAAATCGGTGGCGTCGATTCGGCAACGCGAACGAGACGGTTCGGACTGCCGAGATAAGACTGCACCAGCTCGAACAACGCTGCCGGGCGGATCGGTTTGCCAAGCATATCGTCCATGCCCGCGGCGATGCAGCGCGTGCGGTCCTCTGTCGAGGTGGTCGCGGTCAGCGCCACGATCGGCAGATTGGCGACGATGCCGGGCAGTGCGCGGATGCGGCGCGTGGCCTCCAACCCATCCATGTCCGGCATGATGAGATCCATGAACACCAGATCATAGGGCACACGCTGCACCAGCGCGATCCCGGCAGGCCCGGATTCGGCGACATCGACCCGGAACCCCTCGCGGCGCAGCAGCGTGGCCGCGACGAGATGATTGGCTGGGATGTCCTCGACAATCAGAACGCGCGCACGCGGGCGTTGCAGCAGTGACACCGCCGTCCCCGCCGTCAAGGCACGGTTCGGAGCGGCTGCGGCTGCGGCTTCGAGCGGCAGCGTGAACCAGAACTCGTTGCCGCCCGTCGGTGCCAAACGCAGCCCGAGTTCGCCGCCCATCACCCGCGTCAAACGCTCGCAAATCGCAAGCCCCAACCCTGTCCCAGGCGTGCCCGCGTTGCGGGCGTTGCTCAACCGCGAGAACGGCACGAACAACCGTTCCGCGTCTTCCGCCGGGATCGCCGGACCCTGATCTTGCACGGCGACTTGCAGCATCGGCTGCTTGTCCGCGCCTTGCACCATTTTGACGTGCACGGTCACCGGGCCGGGCGAGGAGAATTTGGCGGCGTTGGACACCAGATTCATCAGCACCTGCCGCAACCGCCCCGGGTCGGCACGAATTTGGCGGGGCAGGCTGGGGGCGATATCGAGTGTGATGCGAATGCCGCGCTTGGTCGCCGCCGGTTGGAACATGGCCCGCACGCCTTCCAGCAGCGGCGTGAGTTCAAACACCGACGGACGCAATTGCAGCTTGCCTGCTTCGGCGTTGGAAAGTTCGAGGATGTCGTTGACCAACTCCATCAATGCCTCGCCCGCCTCGCGCGCGGTGTTGGCGAGGCGGCGCTGAGCGGTGGAGAGTTCGGATTCGTCGAGCAGACCGAGACAGTTGATCACGGCGTTCAGCGGAGTGCGGATCTCGTGGCTGACGATGGCGACGAAGCGGGATTTCTGCTCGGCCGCCTCTTCGGCGATCTTGGCGGCCTTTCGAACCGATTCCTCGGCCTGTTTGCGCGCGCTGACGTCAATATAGAGCGTGACCAGCCCGCCATCGGGCAGGCGCGAGCGGCGAAGTTCAATCGCTGTTCCATCCGGCCGGATGCGTTCCACCGTGGAGGACCCGCGCAGGCCGCGCATCGCCGCCATCCGGCGCAGCACTTCGTACTCGACGTTCACATTGCCGAATTCGCCATTCTCCGCCTGATAGCGGATCAGATCTTCGATGCTCATGCCCACGCGGATCATCTGGCGCGGAATGCCAATGCGTTCGGCAAAACGGTCATTCCAATTGACCAGCCGCAGATCGGCATCAAGCATCATCACGCCGTCGGTCACGCCTGCGAGCGTGGCTTCGATCTCGGCACTTTTGCGCTCGGAATTCGCCTTGGCCATGGCGAGTTCGCCATAGGCCGATTCGATCAGGTTGCGGTCGGCGGCAAGCCGTTCCTCACGCTTGCGGGAGACATCGACCTGACGGATCACCAAAACCGCCCCCAATGCGAGCAGCACGGAGACCACGGCGGCGAAGATCAACACCGCCTCTGAGCGGTTCAACGTCAGATCCAGCGCCTCCTGCCGCCCGACGCCCACGAGAAGCAGCATGTCGAGATCGGCCAAGCGCGTGAAGTAGACCTCTCGTTCGACGCCATCGGCGATCGGCATCCCGGTCCAGGAGCCGCTGGCGGATTTCAACGCGGCATCAAACAGAGAGAGGGTCTGCGCCTTGTCGATATTGCCGATGGAATTGCTCGGCATCAGGAACCGCGTACCGGCATCGTGACGCAGCAGCGCGACGATTGCGCTCTTGCCGAAATCCATCGACGGACGGTCCTGCATGCCGCGCCACGGATCGAAGCTGAGCAGCAACGTCCCAGCCGGGCTGCCGTCCGGCCACATGAGCGGGCGCCCCAGCACGATCTCGCCGGGATTGTCGCCGATGCCAATTGATTTGTCGGAGCCATGCGGACGCATCGTGCGGGCGAAATTGGCAAACGCACGGTCTCGCGCGACATCTCGTCCAACCAGTTCCGGCTTGTTGGCCGAACGCACGCGACCGTTGACGTCCAACTGCAAGAGCAACCGATCGGGATCATCGCCGTATGGGTGATCTTCGGCCCAACTCTTTGCGTTGAAATCCGCGCGATTTCGTTGCCAATCCACCGCGGCATTGTCGATTTCGATCTCGGCGTGCCGTTCGGTGGTCAGCAACTGCCATTGCAGGCTTTGCGACAGGTTTGACAGATTGGTCGCCATGCGGCTTTCCGCCTCACGCTCATCAGCGTGCGTGAAGGCGAGCGTGAACATCCAGGTCACCGCAATCAAAACCGCCACGACGATGCCGGTGGCAGTCTCGATCAGCAGCGCTTGGCCTCTCCGCTCGGCCGCTTGCCGCCTATGCATGCGTACGCATCCCGTCCCCGGCTGTGGTGGCCGGCGCACAGTAGCGAGTTCTGCATAAAACCGGCAACAACCCGCTGAAACCCGCAAGGCCAAAAGGACTGTTGGCCCTTGCTCGTATGATGCGCTGGTGACATTGTCCCCGCCGCTCCGAATATGGCGCGGTGGGCGCGTCCAAGTGGTTTTCAAGAGGACAAAATGGCAAAGATCAAGGTGAAGACGCCGGTCGTGGAACTCGACGGCGACGAGATGACGCGTATCATCTGGGGCTTCATCAAGGACAAGTTGATCCTGCCCTACCTTGATATCGACCTGAAGTATTATGATCTGGGCATCGAATACCGCGATCAGACCGACGATCAGGTGACAATCGACGCCGCCAATGCCATCAAGCAATATGGCGTGGGCGTGAAATGCGCCACCAGTACGCCAGACGAAGCCCGGGTTACTGAATTCGGCTTGAAGAAGATGTGGCGCAGCCCGAACGGCACGATCCGCAACATTCTCGACGGTACAATTTTCCGCGAGCCGATCATTTGCTCCAACGTTCCGCGTCTGGTGCCGCATTGGTCGCAACCGATTGTGATCGGCCGTCATGCGTACGGCGACATCTATCGCGCCTCTGAGATGAAGATCCCCGGCGCTGGCCGCGTGACCATGGTCTACACCCCGGCCGATGGTTCGCCGGTGCAGACGGTGGACATCTTCAACTTCAAGGGCCCGGGCGTTGCCATGGGCATGCACAACACCAGCGAATCGATCACCGGGTTCGCCCGTGCGAGCTTCAATTATGGCCTCGCCCGCAATTATCCGGTCTATCTGTCGACCAAGAACACGATCATCAAGGCCTATGACGGCGTGTTCAAAGACATCTTCCAGGATGTGTTCGACCAGGAATTCGCCGACAAGTTCAAGGCCGCTGGCCTGACCTACGAACACCGTCTGATCGATGACATGGTCGCCTGCGCGCTGAAGTGGAATGGCGGCTACGTCTGGGCGTGTAAGAACTACGACGGCGACGTGCAGTCCGACATTGTGGCCCAAGGCTTCGGCTCGCTCGGCCTGATGACCTCGGTTCTGATGTCCCCGGATGGCAACACGGTTGAGTCCGAAGCTGCCCACGGCACGATCACGCGCCATTATCGTGAGCACCAGAAGGGCAACCAGACTTCGTCCAACCCGATCGCCTCGATCTTCGCCTGGACGCGCGGCCTGATCTATCGCGGCCGCTTTGACGGCACGCAGGACGTGGTCGATTTCGCGCAGGCGCTGGAAGCGGTCTGCATCGAGACGGTGGAATCGGGCTTCATGACGAAGGATCTCGCGATCCTGATCGACAAGAACGCGCCGTTCCTCAACACCCAGGACTTCCTGGCGAAGCTGGACGAGAAC
>CAITEF010000022.1 GCA_903891315.1 uncultured Rhodospirillales bacterium
AGAGGGGGTTCGCCATTTGCCGCTCGGCCTCAAGCGCGTGCTGGGTCGCAACGCCTATGTGTTGCAGAGCCTGCGCGAGACGGTGCGCTACAAATTTCCGAAAATCAGCGTGAAGATCGACGGTGAGGCCATCGAGGCCGGCAGTGTGATCATCACCAAGGGCCGCTTCTATGCTGGCCATTACACCATAGCCCCGCTCGCCTCCCCCACGCGGCGCGGCTTCACGGTGGCGTTGTTCGACCGAGCCGGACCGTTCTCGGCCCTGGCCTATGGCACGGCGCTGACCTTGGACCGGATCACTCGGATGCCGGGGTTTCGGCTGGTCGAGGCTGACGAGATCGAACTCGGCCCTTGCCACACTCAAGCCGATGGCGACCCCGCCGCGTCCGGCCCATTGCTGGTCCGCGACGCGGCGAAACCGATTCAGGTGGTGGCGGGTTAGGCCTCGGCCACGACCTCGTTGCGCAGCAGGCCGACATTGTCGATCTCGACCTCGACCACGTCGCCTGCCTTCAGCCACAGTGGCGGATTGCGACGCGCGCCGACGCCGCCCGGCGTGCCGGTGACGATCACGTCGCCTGCCTCCAGACGGGTGAAGGACGAGCAATAGGAGATCAAGCGCGAGACATTGAACACCATCAGTTCAAGCGCCGCGTTCTGCACCACCATGCCGTTCACCCGTGTCACCAGACGCTGCTTGCCGAGCGGGCCGACCTCGTCGGGAGTGACCAGATAAGGGCCGAAACCGCCGGTGCCAGGGAAGTTCTTGCCCGGCACGAACTGGTGGGTGTGCCGCTGAAAGTCGCGGATGCTGCCATCGTTGTAGCAGGAATAGCCCGCCACATGGGCCAGCGCGTTCTCGCGCGAGATGTGATGGCCCGGCGTGCCGATCACCAGGGCCAGTTCGCCTTCATAGTCGAATTCGGTCGAGTTCTTCGGGCAGATCAGCGGCTGCAGATGGCCGGACTGGCTGTTGGCGAAGCGGGTGAAGATCACCGGAAACTCGGAATCGCTGCGACCGGTTTCCTGGATATGGTCGGCGTAATTCAGGCCGATGCAGATGATCTTGCCGGGGTTTTCGATCACCGGGGCGAAGCTGATCGCCGAGACCGCATATTCGGGCGCATGGGCCGCCTTGCTGGCGGCGAAGGCGAGGCCATCGGCGGCAATGGCGGCTTTCAGATCGGGGAACACGCCTGACAGGTCGGCGACCATGCCGCCCTGAACCAGGCCCCAGCCATCACGCCCTGCATGCTGAAACGATGCGAATTTCATGTTTCTTCTCCTCTTGGACAGGCGCTGAATTCGGCCTTGCCAATCATTACCACCTCGGTCCGCGCGTGAATATCCGCCCTTCGGCAGCAAGACGGCCGAGAGGCGTGGAGCGCCAGGTCGGTCGGCCACAACCGAGTCTATAAAATCACAACAATTGTGTCAGTTGCGCCTCTGGACTCAAATGCATAGCCTGTTGGTAGGGCTTACGAGCGGGGATCATAAATGCGCCATTGGACGTGCTACGGCCTGCAAGTGTTGATGGTCGCCGCGTTGTTCGGCGTGCCGAATTTCGCCTCTGCCGCCCCACCGCCGTCCTGGGCCTACCCGTTGGTCGATCCCTCCGTGCCCCCACCGGTCGATGACGGCAAACCGCTCACCACGCCTGATAGCAAGCAATCATTTCGGGTGACGGAATTGCTCGATCAGTTCCACGCGGTCGATTGGTATCCAGAAGAGCATCCGAAAATGCCGGTCGCCGTCGCCACCGGGCATCAACCAGACCAGCGGGCCTGTGGCTATTGCCATCTCTCTGACGGCCAGGGCCGCCCTGAAAACGCCTCGCTCGCCGGATTGTCGGCTGACTACATCATCCAACAAGTGGAAGACTACAAATCCGGCGAGCGCCGCAGCCTGCGCGCCGATGCCTCCCCGCATGCTCGCATGCTCGCCACATCCAAGGCGATCAGCGAGTCGGAATTGACACAAGCTGCTGCGTATTTCGCCGCCATTCCCTTCAAGCAGCGCTTCAAGGTGGTGGAGGCCGACACCATCCCAAAATCCGAGATCATGACCGGCTCAATCTGGGGCAAGGCGGAAGCAGGCGGCACTGAGGAGCTCGGCCATCGTATCATCGAGGTGACCGACGAACGAAGTTCAGCCCTATTGCGCGATAGCCACGGTCAATTCACCGCCTATGTCCCCTATGGCAGCATCGTGCGCGGTTTGGTGCTGGCGACCACCGGCGGGGCGAACAAGACGCTGCCCTGTGGGTCGTGCCACGGGGTCGGGTTGAAGGGCGGCGGCAACGCAGGCCCGCCGCTGGCGGGACGGTCGGCCACCTATATGGTCCGCCAATTGATGGACATGAAGGCCGGGACGCGGGCGGGTGCCAATTCCGGGCTGATGAAGCCGGTGGTGGCCAATCTCGACGATGACGACATCATCGGACTGGCCGCCTACGCTGCCTCGCTGCCGCCGAAATAGACGGCAGAAAGGTCAGGCCATCGCGGGCTGTTGGCGGCCCTTCAGCCACATGGCAGCGGCGGCGGCGAGCAAACAGGCGATCCCTGATGCCATGAAGGCTGGGATGTAGGAGCCGGTGCCGTCCTTGATCATCGCCCCTGCAGATGAGGCGACAGCGGCACCGAGTTGGTGGGCGGCAAACGCCCATCCGAACACCATCGGCCCCTTCTCGCGACCAAAATGCTGCACGGCAAGACGCACTGTCGGCGGCACGGTGGCGATCCAGTCCAGACCATAGAACACCGCGAAGATGCTCAAGCCGAAGAAGCTGAAATCGCTGTAGGGCAGTGCGATCAGGCTCAAGCCCCGCAGGCCGTAATACATGAACAGCAGCTTGCGACTGTCGAAGCGGTCGGTCAGCCAGCCGGAACCGATGGTGCCGACGAAATCGAACGCGCCCATCATCGCCAGCACGCTGGCGGCAACGACGGTGGTCAATCCCTCGTCGAAGCACAGCGGGATGAAGTGGTTCTGCACCAATCCGTTGGTCGACAAACCGCAGACAAAGAACGTGAAAAACAGCATCCAGAACACGGCCGTGCCAGAGGCTTCAATCAACACGTCGACCGTGCGCGAGAACAAATTGCCGACAACCAACGCCGGGCGCGGCACCGGAACGGTTTCGCCGTAGGGAGCCAGCCCGATATCAACCGGATATTCAACGCCCAGGCAGATCATCAGCGCCCAAGCAGCACAGCACGCAACCGTCGCCGGGATGATCGCCAACCGCCAGCCGTAATGGGCGGCAAGCCAAGCGGCGAGGGGAAGGAACAGCAACTGGCCGGTCGCGTTGGCAGCGGTCAGAATGCCGACCACCAATCCACGCTTCTGGGTGAACCAACGCCCGGCGACTGTCGCGCCAAGCACGAGCGCGGTCATCCCGGTGCCGAGCCCGACCATCAATCCCCAGGTCAGCCAAAGCTGCCAAAGCTTCGTCATCTGCGAGGCCAGCACGACCCCGGAGACAATCATGATCAGCGCCCCGGCGACCACCCGACGCACGCCGTAGCGTGACATCAGCGCGGCAGCAAACGGTGCGGTAAGCCCAAACAGCGCCAAACGGAGACTCAACGGGCCGCCGATCTGGCTCGCTGTCCAGCCGAATTCACTCTCCAGCGGCAAGATCAACACCGCGACAAGTCCCATCATCGCAGCCGTCGACAGGGTGATGAGGAAGGTCAATGCCACCATCACCCAGCCATAGAATATGCCACGCTGCCCCAAAAATCGCGCCAACGCTGCTGCGAACATGGTCCCCTCCGCCCGCCGACTGCGCAATTTCCCGCACTTGCGCCGCCCGCAATATCGTGGGTTGACTGGCATCGTGCAAGTCATGTTCGAGGAATGACCGCCATGTCCGTCCCTGCGTTGCGCCTGCCCGACACGGCCCAGTGCCTCGTGCTCGATCCCAAATTCGGCCCGGTGCCACGCCCGGTGGCATTGCTGGCCCCAGGCGACGCCGTGCTCACCGAGGCCGACGGCGTGATGTGTTTCCGCTCAGTCAGCGTCGCCGAACCGGTCTCGCCGCCTGTCCGACTTGCCTTGCTGCCACGCGATTCACTGGGCACCGACCGACCGGCAGCCGATCTGATTCTGCCCGCGGCGCAATATCTCAGCTTGCCCCAGGCAGACGCCGAGCCGATTCCCCTCGCCCAGATCGGACTGCCCACCCCGGTGCGCGATGCGGCAGTCCAGACGCAGGATGGCTGGATGCGGATTGTGGTGGAGGGTACCAGGCGGCTGGTCGTCGATGGGATCGGGCTGGTCTTCAGCGAGACTTTCTCCGACAGCGAGAAACCGGCCGAGATCGTCGCCCTGCGCGCCTATGCCGGGCAGACCGAATTGCCCCTGGTCGCCGCCGAGCCGATCCCCGGCGGTGCGGAATTGCGGTTTTCCGTCCCCGCCCGCACGGCGGCACTCCGGCTGATCAGCCCGCCTTTCCGCGCCGAGGGCGATTACCGCCAACTCGGCGTGGCCTTGGTCAGGCTGGCGGTTGAAGAATCCGAGATCGGCCTCGACAATCCCGGATTGGTGCGCGGCTTCTACCCGCTCGAACGCAATGACGACACCGAATGGCGCTGGACCGATGGCGAGGCACTTCTGCTGCTGCCGCCGCGCCCGATCCAGCAGACACTCGATGTCCGCATCACCGACTGGCACGCCACTCAGGCTAGCTGAGCGGCGTGTGCCAGCTCAGCGGGTCGGGTGCGACCGGTTATAGGCCAACTCGTCCGGCGTCAGGCGAAAGCCAACCAGCACGCGATACGACGGCAGCACTTTCTCCTCCGGGATCGGGAAGCGCAGCAGCACCAGCTTGCTGGTCGAGGCCACGCGCTCCACGCCGCCTGGGAAGGCCACGCTGACCGGCACATCGACCTGATCGAACACCTCATCGCCCTTCAACACGGTCACGACATAGGAGAACTGCACCTGCGGCTGCTGCAGCCCCGCGCCACGATCGAGGCGGGAGACGATCTGCAACGCGGTCTCAACCCGGTTGTCCTGGCCGTTGCGGCACTCGGCGGGCACCAGGTCGATGCGAGCATGGAAGCTGGTGTCGAGCAGATCCCGGCCGGCGCCGTTGAAGCGAGTGAGGTCGGAGGCTGAATCGAGCAGCGCAATCTTCGGGCAGAACAGCGGCGGCAGCTTGGTCTCGGCGCACGCTCCCAGGGTCAGAAGAGCGGCCAGCAAGACGGCACTGCGAATGAGGTAGGACATTGCGGCTCCAGGGATTGGCGTTTGCGCTGGTTTTAGGGGGGCGTTTTAGGGGGCTGAAGGGTTGCACGCAAATCGCGTGACGAATGGCCGATGCTTCGGCATGGTGCGCGCCAGCTTTTCCAGGATTCGCGTGGCCGATGGCTGTCTATACCGAAGTGACCGACGACGCTCTCGCCGCCTTTCTCACCGAGTTCGATATCGGCGAAATGGTCGCTTTCCGCGGCATCGCCGAGGGTGTCGAGAACTCAAATTACTCTTTGAAGACAACGCGGGGCGACTTCATCCTCACTTTGTATGAGAAGCGGGTGAACGTGGCCGAACTGCCGTGGTTCATCGGGTTGATGGAGCATCTGGCGCAGAATGGCATCACCTGCCCGCTGCCGGTGCGCGCGCTGGATGGCAGCGCTTTGCAGCATCTCTCGGGGCGGACCGCAGCGATCACCACCTTCCTGCCGGGCGTCTGGCCGCGACGGGTTCGGGTCGAACATTGCGGCCCGTTGGGTGAGGCCTTGGCGCAACTGCATCTCGCCGGACAGAGCTACCCGCCCGAGCGACACAACGCGCTGGGGCCCGAGGGCTGGGCACCGTTGCTCGACAAATCGATTGACGGCGCCGATGACGTCAACCCCGGCCTCGGCGAAGAATTGTCCGCCGCCCTGCCCGGCATCCTCGCCGCCTGGCCCACGGATCTGCCGCGCGGCCACATCCACGCCGATCTGTTCCCCGACAATGTGTTCTTCCTCGGCGGCAAGCTCTCCGGCCTGATCGATTTCTACTTCGCCGCCACCGATTTGCTCGCCTACGACGTGGCCGTCTGCCTCAACGCCTGGTGTTTCGAGATGGATGGCAGCTTCAACCTCACCAAGGGTCAGGCGCTGCTGGCGGGCTACAACCGGGTGCGCCGGATGAGCGCGGTCGAGATGGCCGCACTGCCGGTGCTCTGCCAGGGGGCCGCGATCCGTTTCGCGCTCACCCGCCTTTACGACTGGGTGAACACCCCGCCGGGCGCACTCGTCACCCGCAAAGACCCGATGGATTATGTCCGCAGGCTACGCTTTCACCTTCATGCGACAAGCGGGGCCGATTATGGTGGATGAGACTGTGCCGGAAGTGGTCGAGATCTGGACCGACGGTGGCTGCAAACCCAACCCGGGACCAGGCGGCTGGGCGGCGATTCTGCGCTATAAGGGCGTGGAGCGGGAGCTGACCGGGCATGATCCGGCAACGACGAACAACCGC
>CAITEF010000023.1 GCA_903891315.1 uncultured Rhodospirillales bacterium
GAATTGAGCATGGAGAGGTCTCTCACTTGCTAATCATTATGTTAGCAAAGGCATTAATTCAAATCAGAGTTGGATGCAAATTTGCACGCTGACGGCGAATGGGGTGGATGGACAGGCGGGCCGCTTGGCGAGCTATAGAAGTGCACGTCAAGCGCCGCCAAGCCAAGCGTTTTCCAACGTTGGTCGCTTCGGCTATGTTTCTTTGTTGAAGGGTAAGCGGTGTTCCACGGCCCTTGCGATGTCCGATTGACTTTCAGCCCGCCCGGCTGTCGGCCATCGTCCAAGGCATGAGTTCGTCGATGCGAGAGTTCTTCCATCCGTTCACCAGACGGGTCAGCGTCTCGGCGAGGTAGCGTTGCGGATCGACGGCGTTGAGCTTGCACGTCTCGACGAGCGAGGCCACTGCTGCCCAGTTCTCTGCGCCGTCGTCACTGCCCGCGAATAGTGCGTTCTTCCGGCTCAGGGCTACCGGCCTCATGCTTCGCTCGACCGTGTTCGTATCGATCTCGATGCGGCCGTCGTCCAGGAAGCGAACAAGCCCGCCCCAATGGTTCAACGCGGTGCCGATGGCCTCGGCGGTGGGGCCGCGGGCAAACAACCTCGCGTGTTGGGCCGTGAGCCAGGTGCGCAGGTCGGCCACGAGGGCGGCGCTGCGGATTTGGCGATGAGTACGTCGCTCGGGCGCATCCAATCCACGGATCTCCGCCTCGATACGATACAATGCGGCAATGCGCTCCAGCGCCTCGGTGGCGATCGGTGCTGGGCCCGCCTTGGCCAGATCGTAGAAGCCGCGGCGCACATGACTCCAACAGAACGCCAGCGCGCTCGGCCCTGTCCGGCCGGCGGGGTCGACCAGCTTCTTGTAGGCGGCGTAGCCGTCGACCTGCAGGATGCCGCGATAGCTGCCGAGCAGGGCAAGACCATGCTGGTGGCCGCGTCCCGGCGCGTAGGTATAGACGACCGCAGGCGGGTCCTGGCCGCGCCAGGGCCGGTCATCGCGCGCAATGGCCCAGAAATATCCCTGTTTGGTGCGGCCGCGACCGGGATCGAGGACCGGCAGCCTGGTCTCGTCGGCAAAGATCCGCGGCGAGGCCAGCACGATCTGCTTCAGCCGCGCCGCCACCGGGGCCAGTTCCGCCGCCGCCGTGCCGACCCAGGACGCCAGCGTCGAGCGGTCGATCATGACACCCTGGCGGGTCCAGATCTGTGCCTGGCGGTAGAGCGGCAGGTGATCGCCGTAGCGCGAGACCAGTACATGGGCGACAGTCGCCTCGGTCGGAATGCCGCCCTCAACCAGCCGCGGTGGCGCTGGCTGTTGCACGATCACGCCCTCACATGCCCGGCAGGCCAGCTTCGGCCTGCGCGTCACCCGCACCCGGAACTGGGCGGGGATGACGTCGAGCCGCTCGGAGCGGTCCTCGCCGATCACCACCAGGGCGGCCCGGCAGCACGGACACGCGGTATCCTCAGGGGCCAGCTCGATCTCGATGCGCGGCAGATGCGCAGTCAGCCTGCCACGGTTGGCCCGGCGCTTCGCCGCGCGCTCACCCTTCAGCGCGGGATTGTTGCCTTCCGCCTCGGCCTGCAGCCTGGCGATCGCGACCTCTGTGTCCTCAAGGCCGAGTTGCAGTTGCGCCTCGGGCAGACGCTCCGACTTCGCGCCGAACTGCAGGCGGCGCAGCGCGCGCAGCAGATGCGCAAGGCGCTCGGCATGCTCGGCCAGGGCGTCATGGGCGGCCTGGAGCTGCGCATGCGCCGCGGCCGCTTCGTCGCGTTCCGCCATCATCGCCACCACCAGCGCGCGAAGCGCGTCGGCATCGGTCGGCAGATCGTGCGGTGTCAGGACTGCGTGGCTCACGCAACGAGTCTATGCCGCAGCCTGCGGTTTGGGAATCGGCCGCGTTGCCTGCACGCGTGACCAATCCAGGCCGTCGAACAACGCTGCGAACGCGACCGCGGACAGGCGCATCACGCCGTCCATCACCGGCGGCCACCGGAAGCGGCCCTGGTGCAGCTGCTTGCACACCAGCACCAACCCGCTGCCATCCCAGACCAGCAGCTTGATCCGGTCCGCCCGCTTGGACCTGAACACCAGCACGGCGCCGCTGAACGGATCCTCGCCCAGCACCTCGGCTGCGAGGGCTGCCAGGCCGTGCGGACCTTTGCGGAAGTCGACCGGGCGCGTGGCCACCAGCACGCGCACACCAGGCGGGATGGTGATCACGCAGCCGATGCCCGCACCGCCCGCAGCACCTCGGCCAGCAGAGCACCGTCCGCCCCAACGGGAACCCGGACCACTGCCCCGGCCAGTCGGATCTCGATACAAGACGCGGCATGGGGCTGGGGCAATTGGCCTGGAACGGCCTCGCGCGATTGAGCTGCGGCAGGGGGCGGCGCCTGTGTGACGATCGGGACGAAGCGCTGGCTGGGCACGGCTCCTGGCGATGTCAGCTCGCCCTCGCGGACCTGGCGTCGCCACCCCCAGACCTGCTGCGGACATATCTCCCACCGACGCGCCACCTCGGTCACCGAAGCACCAGGTCGCAGCGTCTCGCCGATAATCCGAAGCTTCTCATCATCAGACCAGCGCCGTCGACGGGCAGGTCCCGTCAGAACCTCAATCCGCCGAAACCCCGCCTTCGCGTCGTCGTTAATTACGTCCATAGCGACCGCTCGATGCCTCAACAGGCACCGATCTGGGCATGGTCAGACCGACTAGGGAAGAAGGGTGCCGGGGCTCCGCTTACGTTGAAGGGGCGCCTTGTCTCCATGTCCGGCTTTCGAATTGCGCTCAAATTTTCTCTGAAGAGACATTTACAGCGATACCAAAGCCGCTATGATCAATTCCGTAACGACGGCGTGTTTCTCGCTAACATTTCCGACGAATTTGCGTGGGTCGATTGAGTGTCGAAATGAAAAATAAGTGGGCGAATTTTTGTAGAAAGGAATGATGATGATTAGGGGTGCTGTCGAACAAGTAAGTTCATCCGCCGTTAGTGGTTGGATTTACGCAGGTGAAGACTCGGTGAATGGAAAACTGATTTTAGCGTTTGTTGGTAAGGAATGTGTTGGTGCGGGTCGCGTTGAAATTTTTCGGCAAGATCTATTCGATGCGGGTTTGGGTGATGGATTTCTTGGCTATAGCTTCCCGATTAAGCTTCATAGTTCAGCAGACGCCGGTAGTGTGCTAATACGACTTGATTCTGATGAGGCTTTTTTTATCTACAAGGCCAGCATTGTGATTGGCGATGACCAACTCGGAGAGTTGCGTGCGGCGCAATCGCAGCTGGCGCAGGCGGTGTTGTGGCAGGCTAGGCTGACACAGTGGCTATTTGATAACGGGCGGCTTGAGCAAACTGAGTTCGACTTTTTGCGGGCTGTTCGGCAACTTGGCGCTTATGTTCGCACACTTCGGGAAGGCAAGCCGTTCGCGAAGGCGGAGCGCATTCGGATCGCGCCTGCTGAGGCGGCAGAGAAGGCCATGACGCTGCTGCAGATGTCTGGCGTTCGGATGATCGAGCGGCATGTAGCGTCCCTATCCGACCTCACGCCCGCAAATATTGGCCTTCCCTCAGGGTCGGCTGAGTCGATCGTGGCGCTATGGAGCGAGCATCGGGTGCGTCTGGGTGTAGTTGAGGGATCGCACACTGACGGCAGCGGGCTTGGTGCGTTGCCTGAATGCCCAGACGGAGCGATCGATATGACTTTTGGTGGTGACCAGTTGCTCTTTCTTGACCTGCGTTGCTCATTTGGCCCGCAGTCGGCGGCTCCGCTAGGAGGCATTACGGTTTTTGTTGCTGGAATGCCAGGCCTTGTTGACGGCCACACGGTCGATGGCGATGTTGGTGGCGCCTCGTCCGTTGGCTGACGCGCCATCGGAGCTAATCGAAACCGTCGCCGCTCTTGGTGATGACGTCTCTGCTCGGTTTCGTGGGCACGTCGATCGTGTGGAAATATCGGTCGGTGTTGAAGGTTGGGTGATCGATCTCGACCACACTGAGCGGGCTGTGGTCGTTCAGATCATGGTGGATATGGAGATTGTAGCTGAAGCAACCTCGGGCTTGCCACGCCCTGATATTGCCGCGTTGGTGGACCCGCTCGCGCGTCCAGGATTTCACTTTCCGCCCGAGGCTCTTGTAGGTTTGCTCGACTTCGACTCGGACGAACGCAATGCTCGATTGGCCGTGCGAGTGCAGAACACTCCGTATGTCTTGCCGTCGCGCCGGAAGTTGCCGCGCGTTGGTGACCTGGCCAATGCTCTAGAGGCCCTTCCGGCCCCGGCCAGCAGCGGGAAGCCGGTGGGAAAACAAATCTTTCTACAGCTTGAGGAACTGCGGACCGCGGCATCAAACCTGATCGCGGCGCCGTTTCGGCCGATTCCGGAGAAGCAGGCAGGTTTTCTGGAGGTTGCGTCGATTGGGGACAGCGGTTTGATCTGGGTGGCCGGCTGGTTGCTTCGGTCGCAACCATTGCTTGGCCAAGCGGTCGTGGTGGACGGACATAAATTTCCGGCCTCAATCATGTTGACCGGACATGATCGCCCGGATCTGCCTGCTGATGCACATGGCGTGTTCGGCGTGATGGCGACTGAGTGGCGGCCGGGCAGCAACAGCAACGCGCTGGTGTATCTCGGTCGCGGCACCGGGTTCTACATGCGAGCCAACAAGCCGTTGCGGACAATCCCGCCGGCCGACTTCGCCGCATTGTTCGCCACGCATCTTCCAAACTGCGTCGGCGACCACACGAACGCGCTGAAACGGCTGTTGACAGGCCCGTCCTCATGGATGCCCTCTCTCGATGGCGGGGTCGGAGCCGGTATTCGTATTGATCTGGACCGTGTGCTGATTGCCCCGCACTTCGGGTGCTTCGTGGAAGGCTGGCTGCTGAGCCCGCTGCACCAGGTGGAAACCCTCATGTTGCGGCTCGGTGAGCGTGTGCTGGAGGCGGACCCGGCTGCGACCTATTTCAAGCCGCGGCCCGATTTGGCCGGCGTGCTGCCGAACTCGGGGGCGTTGCTGCAGCGGGCCGGGTTCGTGGCCTGCTTTCCCGGACCGGTGACGGACGAGGATCTGTCTCAGCCGCTCCTCAAGGTTGTCTTCACCGACGGCACCTCCTCAACCCTCACGATCCGGATCGAACTGCTGCGCCGGATCGGCACATCAGCCACGGTCGACGAACTGGCGACGTTGTATCCAGCCCTGTATGGCGAAGCCTTCTTTCCGGCTCTGACGCAGGCGCTCGCGCTGGATGTGCGGCTGCGCTCCACACCTCCAGTGCCGTTTGCGATCGCTCCCACCCCGCGGGCGATGGTCTTTGCGGTGTCAGCGGAGCGGCATGATGCGCTGTTGCTGTTCGACAGCATTGCAAGACGCTGGCGCAGCGGCGGCAACCTGCCTGGGCTGGTGTTGCTGGCCGGGCGCAGCCAGGGGCACAGGGCCGACCTCGTTGAATTGGTACGTGAACTGGAACAGCTCCCGGGCGCTGCGGTCAGCCTGTTTTTCATCTCTGACGATCCGGCCCAGCTGCCGGCCTCCCTTGTGGGCGCATTGCAGCTTCTGCGGGTGCGGCGTTTTCTGTATGTGCCCGCAGGCGTGGTGCCCGAATCGGCTGGCTGGCCGGCGGCATTCGACCTGTTGACCGCCGCCATCGATCGGCTTGA
>CAITEF010000024.1 GCA_903891315.1 uncultured Rhodospirillales bacterium
GGTCGAGATGACGACGGACGATAAGTCCTATTGCGAGACGGCCGACCTGCCCGCGCCGTGATCCGGGTGGCCACCCGGATCACGGCACCCCCTCACGGGACGCAATGTCAGATTAACCTATTCGCAAGAGACAATTGCGAGACGCGAAGCGTCGTGGCAATCCATCGAGCCAAAAGTGAAGCCGATGTTTCGATGGATTGCTTCGTCACTGCGTTCCTCGCAATGACGATGTTTTATCATTTTCTAAGATGCTTCGGGTAATTTTCTACTAGGAGAGGTGTCATGGTGCGTAATTCACTGCGCAATGCCGGGATTGAGCCCACCCATCCTGGGGAACTTCTGGCCGAGATTGTCATTCCCGCCACCGGCATGAAGAAGACCGAAATCGCCCGGATGTTGCATCTGTCACGACAGACCCTGCACGATATTCTGACGAAGAAGCAGGCCGCCAGCCCAACGGTCGCGGTGCGGTTAGGAAAGCTCTTCGGCAACGGCCCTGCCATCTGGCTAAACATGCAGACGGCATATGATCTTTGGCACGCCGAGCGGGGCGTCGATGTGTCGGATATTCCGAGATTGATGACGGCCTGAAAACAGGAGGTCCGGGTTGCGGAGAGATGGCGGACTGCGCTGCGCTAGCCCGCCCTACGGGTCTCTTGGCCAAGTTTAACTCGTTCCCCCCTGGACCGCCGCCCGTGATGATGCGAAAGCCATCGCGTCCGGGCGGAAAGGTTGAGATGCGCAACAAGCTCCCGCGTGTTCTGGCGTGTCTGGCGCTGCTGGTGATTGCCGGTTGCGTGGCACCGCAACCAATTCGGCAATCCGCCCCTGCCCCGTCCAACCAACTCGTCGTCACGGCCAACCCTCAAGCCGCCGCCGCAGCGCAGGAGATACTGCGCCAGGGCGGCTCGGCAGTGGATGCGGCGATTGCCGCGGAAGCAGTGCTTGGCCTGGTAGAGCCGCAAGCCTCAGGGTTACTCGGCGGCACCGACCTGCTGGTCTGGTCGCCAGTGACTGGGAAGGTCGAGAACATAGACGGCATGGCCACGGCTCCTGCCTCGGCGACGTTGTCGCTGGCCTTGGATAGCGACGGCACCATGCTCGATCCACGCAATCTTGCCTTCAGTCCGCGCGCAGTGGGGGTGCCGGGCGTGCTGCCCGCTTTGTTCGCAGCCCACAAATCCTATGGGAAATTGCCCTGGGCGAAATTGTTCGAGCCCGCCATTCAGCTTGCTAGCAATGGTACGGCGATGCCGCACCAGCTTTATCGCCTGCTGACGGCGCCGGGGGCCGAACAGGCTTTGTCGGAATTGCGCGCGTCCTATCTGAATTCGCGTGGCGAGGTGATCCCGGAAGGAAACCGCTTCAGCAATCCGGCCTATGCCGCAATCCTGCGCCGAGTCGCGGCTGGCGGGCCGGACGGGCTGTTCGCCGAGGGCGGCATGACCGCCATTTTGCGCGAGCTTCAACGCGGGGCCTATGCCTCGGGCATCACCGCAGAGGATTTGCGCAACGCCACGCCGCGCGTGGGCCCTGCGATCTGTGAGCCTTGGCAGGCTTATCGCATCTGCACCGCCCCGCCGCCCGCCGCGGGCAGTTTTGTGATGCTGCAGGTGTTGGCGATGATCGAGCCCGGCAGGCGGGATAGCGGCGTGTTCGTGCATCGCTTCCTCGAAGCCAGCCGCCTCGCCCAGGCCGACCGACGGCGCTACCTTGCCGACCCCGCCTATCTCGACGTGCCGGAGCGCGAATTGCTCGATCGTGGCTATCTCGAACAGCGCGCCGGGCTGATCATGCCAAACAACACAATCGACCAACCGCATGCGGGCAATCTGGTCGAAGACGACAATGACGGCGACGATCCGCACAACCCGCAGGCGGGCACCTCGACCGTGACGGTGGTTGACGCCAGCGGGATGGCGGTTGCGATGACCAGCACGATCAATCTGCATTTCGGCGCGCGCATCGCCGCCGAGGGTATGGTGTTCAACAACGCGCTGATCAATTTCGCCCCGCCGCCGCCGACCACGCTGAAGGAGGAAGGCGGGCGCTACGCCAACGAGATGGCCCCCGGCAAACGCCCGCTCTCGCCGATTGCCCCGGTGATCGTGCTCGATTCCAACAATCGCCCGGTGCTGATCGGCGGCGGCGCGGGCGGGCCGCAGATTCCGGACACGGTGGCGATGGCGTTGATCGACACGCTGGCGATGGGGCTCAACCCGCGCGAGGCGCTGGCCGCCGGGCATTTCCATGCGGCCGACCCGGATCACATCGTCGTCGAATTGGGCACTGAGGCGGAAGCGCTGATTCCCGCGCTGGAAGCCTCCGGTCATCGCGTGGCCAGCGAGCCGGTCGATACCGGCACTGCAATCCTGCTGCACACTCAATCCGGCTGGACGGGGGCGGCTGATCCTCGGCGAGATGGGGTGGTGCTGGGGGTTCCATGAGCGATTCGAAGCTGCTGCGCGCCGGGCTGGTCAAACTCTACAAGGAGCTGACCAAACGCGGGATGCTGGTCGGCAGTTCCGGCAATGTCAGCGCCCGCCATGGGGCGGGAATGCTGATCACGCCCACCGGATGCGATGCCGACACGGTCACGCCCGCACAGATCGTGGCGATGGGGCTGGATGGGCGGGCTTGTGGCAAGATCAAGCCGTCTTCCGAATGGGACTTGCATGCTTCGGTCTATCGGCAGGACGAAACGGCGCAGGTGATCGTGCACACCCATTCCGATCACGCGACCGCCCTTGCTTGCCTCAACCGGGCATTGCCGGCGTTTCACTACAATGTCTGCGAATTCGGCGGCGAGGATGTGCGGATCGCGCCCTACACCACATTCGGCACGCCCCAACTTGCGGTGCTGGCCGCCGAGGCGATTGCTGGACGCCGCGCTTGCCTGCTCGCCAATCACGGCATGATCGTGCACGGTGACGATATTGCCCACGCTTTGTCATTGGCGATCCGTCTTGAAGCATTGAGCCGCCAATACTTGTTGGCACTCGCGGCAGGGGCACCACGACTTCTCACCCGCGCCGAAGTCGACGCCGCGATGGCGCGCTACGGCACCTACGGACAGCAAACGGAGACGACATTATGAGCCCGACCGAACAGGTTCTCGCCCGCGCCGAGCAGGATTTCGATGCCAATATGCAGCGCTGGCTTGACTGGCTGCGCATCCCGTCGATCTCCGCCAACCCGGCGCACAACGCCGATTGCGTCACCGCCGCCGAATTCGCCGCCCGCGAATTGGCTGCGATGGGCTTCAGCGTTGAGATTCTGCCGACG
Organism: uncultured Rhodospirillales bacterium; assembly: GCA_903891315.1. Classification (GTDB taxonomy): domain Bacteria; phylum Pseudomonadota; class Alphaproteobacteria; order Acetobacterales; family Acetobacteraceae; genus CAIQQQ01. Next base: position 3,286 of record CAITEF010000024.1, read on the forward strand.
GGCGGCCAGCCGGTCGTGCTCGCCCATCACGCAGGCCCCACAACCGCGACACCGCATCTGCTGTATTACGGGCATTACGACGTTCAGCCGCCCGAGCCGCTGGAATTGTGGGACGCGCCGCCATTCGATCCGCAGATCGTCGACGGCCCGCACGGCAAACGCGTGGTGGCCCGTGGGGCGGTGGACGACAAGGGACAGGTCGCGACGTGGCTCGCCGCCTTCCGCGCTTGGTTCGACACCACCGGTGGTATGCCGACCCGGATCACCGTGCTGCTCGAAGGCGAGGAAGAGATCGGCAGCCCCAATCTGGAGCCGTTCATCGTCGCCAATCGCGACCGCTTAGCCGCGGAGATCGCGGTGATTTCAGACACCGGGCAATGGGACATTGACACCCCGGCGCTGACCGCCTCGGTGCGTGGCATGGCTTATATGGAGGTGCATCTCAAAGGCTCGTCCCGCGATCTGCACTCGGGCATGTATGGCGGCTCGGCGCTGAATTCGATCAACGCGCTGACCAGAGCACTCGGCCAGATCCACGATGAGAACGGGCGTGTGCGGATTCCGGGATTCTATGACGGCGTGGACGATGTCTCAGAGTCGCAAAAAGCCGCATGGCAGAAACTCGGCTTCAGCGAACATGATTTTCTCGCCGATATTGGCCTCTCGGTGCCGGTTGGAGAGAAGGATCGCTCGGCTCTGGAAC
>CAITEF010000025.1 GCA_903891315.1 uncultured Rhodospirillales bacterium
CGAAGCGGGCGCGGACCAAAGGCGCGCCGAACGCGGGGGCGGCGGCGAAGAGTTCATCGACAAAACTGTCCTCGCTGCGCCGCAATCCCTGCGGGTTCAGCCGCGACGCTGCAACGAAGCCGGGCGGATAGATTTGGCCGGAATGCGGTGAGGCAAACACCACCAATGCGCGCGGTTCGGTGCCCGGCAACAGCTCCACCGGCGGAGTCAACACCGCCGAGAGCGAAACACCCACATCTTCGCTCACCCGTTGCGTCCGCCCTGCCATGCCGAACTGGGGCATTGTGACACTTGCAGGTAAGTGGGGCAGGCGATAGAAGCGCCGGACCAGCGGGCGATTAGCTCAGCGGGAGAGCGTCCCCCTGACACGGGGAAGGTCACAGGTTCAATCCCTGTATCGCCCACCATCCCGCCCTTGATACGCTGGCCCACTCTCACTTGGAATCCTGAAGAAACGGGTTCGACCGGCGCTCCGCCCCGAAGGTCGAGCTTTCGCCGTGGCCGCAGATGAACTGGATGTCGTCGCCGAGCGGCAGCAACTTGCTGTGGATCGCGTCGATCAGTTGCTCGTGGTTGCCATAGGGGAAATCGGTGCGCCCAACGCTGCCACGAAAAAGCACGTCACCGACCAGCGCGAATCGGGCGGTCTTTTCCACAAAGACCAGATGACCCGGCGTGTGGCCGGGGCAGTGCAGCACCTCGAAGGTGAGCGGGCCGAGTTCGAGCAGCTCGCCCTCGGTGAGGTAATGATCCGGGGTGACGTTGCGCAGCCCGGTCATGCCATAGGCGGCAGCCTGTTTCTCGATGCTGTCCATCAGGAACTGGTCGCGCGCGTCTGGGCCGACAATCGGGCAGGGTTCGAGACCGAGCTTCTCGCGCGCCTCGTTGATGATGCCCTTCAGCGCGAGCGCGCCACCGGCATGGTCGAGATGGCCGTGGGTGAGGACTATCGCATCCGGCACCAGATCGAACCTGCGCAACGCTTCGGCAATCCGCCCCGGCTCACCGCCCGGATCGACCACCATGGAGGCCTTGCTCTCCTTGTCCCAGACGATGGTGCAGTTTTGCTGGAACAGTGTGACGGGGACGATGGCGATCTGAAGGTCGGGTGGCACCGCAAATTCCTTAAATATCAGAGACCGGCAAACAGCGCTGTCGAAAGATAGCGTTCGGCGAAAGACGGCGCGATGGCCACGATCAGCTTGCCCGCATTGAGCGGATTGCGCGCCAGATCAAGCGCGGCTCGCAACGCGGCCCCCGAGGAGATGCCGATCGGCAGACCCTCCATCTGCGCACAACGTCGGGCCGCCGCGATCGCGTCGCGCTCGCTGACCCGGATGACGCCGTCCATCAGCTTGAAATCCAGATTTTCCGGCTGAAATCCTGGCCCGATGCCCTGAATGCCGTGCGGACCGGGTTCGTCACCGGAGAGAACGGCGCTCTCGGCTGGCTCCACCACAAACACTTTCAGGCCGGGCTTGCGTGGTTTCAGGCGGCGCGCGATGCCGCTGACCGTACCGCCCGTGCCTGCACCCGCGACGACGATGTCAACGTGGCCTTCGGTATCGGCCCAGATTTCCTCCGCCGTCGTCGCCTCGTGGATTGCCGGATTGGCCTCGTTGTCGAACTGACGGGCCATCCAGGCGTCCGGGGTGGAGGCGACGATCTCCTCCGCTTTGGCAATCGCGCCCGCCATGCCGGATTTCGCAGGCGTGAGCACCACCGATGCCCCCATCAGTCGCAGCATCTTGCGCCGCTCGATCGAAGCCCCTTCGGGCATTGTCACCAGCAGCCGGTAGCCGCGGGCTGCGGCGACGAAGCCGAGAGCGATGCCGGTGTTGCCGGAGGTCGGCTCGACGATGGTGGAGCGCTCGGGCGTGATCTCGCCACGTGCCTCGGCGGCGTCGATCATTGCAAGCCCGATCCTGTCCTTCACCGAGCCGAGCGGATTGAAGAATTCCAGCTTCAACGCAAGATCGGCCACCAACTCATCGGCTGCGTGGATCCGCGGCAGTCGGACCAAAGGCGTGCCGCCCACGGTCTCCAGGATGGAATTGTAGATACGCCCGCGTGGCGCGGGCTTTGCGAAATCGGCAGATTTCTGCGTGGTGGACTTGTTCATAGGTTCGCATTACCACAATCATGCGTCGTGGTTTAGGGGGCGGCTGGGTCATGTTGATTCGTCGGGATCGGGCGATGGTGGCGGTGACGATCATGCTGGACGTGGCCTTCCATGCCGGACGCACCGGCACGGTGAGTGCTTCCGATCTGGCCGAACGCCTTGGATTGGCCCGGCGCGGGATGGAACCGCTGTTGCAGGCGCTCTCTCGCGCTGAATTGCTCGACTCGGTGCGCGGCCCCCGCGGCGGTTATCGGCTTGGGCGGCCCCGGCGTGACATCTTGTTGTCTGAGGTGGTCGCTGTGGCCGTGGCTCTCGGCAATGCAGAGCCATCCGACTCGGGTGATGGTCCGGGCGGCGATTTGCAGGCGAAGGTGGTTGATCCGGTGTGGGATGAACTCGACCGCGTCGCCCGTGCCGCACTGCAAACGCTCAGTTTGGATGATCTGATCAAGCGGGCCGGTCAGGCCGGGATGCGGCGTCCGAGCGAAGAGCCAATCAGCTTCGCGATCTGATTTTGCCGAAAATGGAATAACGGGTCGTCAACAATTCAAAAACGGGGTGTCGTGATGGCAGCCGACCAATCTGCCTGAAGCGGATTGGCAATTTTGCCGAAATTCGCGAAAGAACAGTGAGATATCCTCGTTCGACGGAAAGCGGGCAGCGCGTTTCATCGCATGAAACCGGCAAGGACTGTCATAAAAGCTTCATCGAACTGCAATCCATTCGTCGCCTTGGTGGAGTAGTAGTCCGCCGTGCAGAGGCGTCGGTGCATGTGCAGGACGGCTTTTGACGCGACGGACAACCCGACCGCGACCCCCTTGGAGGTTTCATGAAACTCAAAATTTCGGCCCTGGCGATTGCTCTGGCCGCTGTTACGGTGGGCGCTCAGGCGCAGCCGATCACGGGCGCTGGCTCCAGCTTTGCCGCGCCGATCTATGGCAAGTGGGCAGAAGCTGCCTCGGCCCCGACCGGCGTGAAGCTGAACTACCAGGCGATCGGCTCGGGTGGCGGCATCAACCAGATCAACAACCGCACCGTCGATTTCGGCGCATCGGACATGCCGGTGAAGGACGCGGATCTGGAAAAGAACCATCTTCTTCAGTTCCCGGCCGTGATCGGTGGCGTGGTTCTGGCCGTGAACATCCCCGGCATCGAGACCAATCAGCTCAAGCTGACCGCTGAAATCCTGGCCGACATCTATCTCGGCAAAGTGACCAAGTGGAACGACGAGCGCATCGTCGAACTCAACCGTGGCCTAACCCTGCCGAACCTGGCAATCGCCCCGGTTTACCGCGCTGACAGCTCGGGCACGACCTTCGTGTTCACCGACTATCTCTCGTTGGTCGACCCCACCTGGAAGTCCAGCGTCGGCGCTGCGACCTCGGTCAAGTGGCCGGTTGGCAATGGCGCGAAGGGCTCGGACGGCGTTGCAGCCACGGTTCGCCAGGTCAAAGGCGGCATCGGCTACGTTGAGAGCGCCTATGCGACCCTCAACAAGCTGACCACCACCCAGCTGCGCAACAAGGCCGGCGCTTTCGTGCTGCCGACCATGGAAACCTTCGCTGCCTCCGCCGCTGCGGCCGATTGGTCGGTGGTGAAGAACTTCGCAATCGACCTGAACGACGAGCCGGGCGAGAAGAGCTGGCCGATCGAATCGGCAACCTTCGTGCTGCTGCCGACCGACGCCAAGGACCCGGCCCAGAGCCAGGCTGTTCTGAAGCTGTTCGACTGGTCCTTTGCCAACGGCAACAAGATCGCCACCGACCTGCTCTACATCCCGCTGCCGGAAGCGGTGCAGAACGCGATCCGCGCCACCTGGAAGGCGCAGATCAAGGGTTGATCCTGGATCAAGGCGCACATTCTGCCCGTTTCGGCGAGCAGCGTGTGCGCCTTTGCGTTTTGCTCTTGATGTGATGTCGCATTGAAACACTGGCGATATGGTGGGGTTTGACATTGTCTGACGTGGCGCAGCAAATTCCTGGTGCTTCTCCCATCGGGGATCGCCTTTTCGCGATTGTGACCAAGGCCGCCGGCATTATGGTGCTGCTGCTGCTGGGCGCGATCATTGTCTCGCTTTTCATCGGCGGCTTGCCGGCGATGCGTCATTTCGGGTTCGGCTTTCTGACCGACACCAACTGGGATCCGGTGCAGGAGATTTTCGGTGCTGCGGTGCCGATCTACGGCACGCTGATCACCTCGGTATTGGCGCTGGTCGTTGCGGTGCCGCTGGCATTTGGTTGCGCCTTCTTCCTGACCGAACTGGCACCGTCCTGGCTGCGCAGCCCGTTTGGAACGGCCATCGAACTGTTGGCGGCGGTGCCGTCGATCATTTACGGCATGTGGGGCTTCTTCATCCTGGTGCCGATCATGGGCGACTACGTGCAGCCCTTCCTGATCGACAATCTCGGCGATCTGGCTGTGATTGGCGCGCTGTTCCAGGGGCCTGCTTTTGGCACTGGGATTTTCACCTCGGCGCTCATTTTGGCGGTGATGATCCTGCCGTTTATCGCAGCGACGATGCGCGA
>CAITEF010000026.1 GCA_903891315.1 uncultured Rhodospirillales bacterium
GAAGCTGGCCGAATTGAAGCAGGAGTTCAACAATCGGCAACGCGGCGAACTGCGATTGCTGATCATCGGATTCGATTACGATCACAACCGCGCCGTGTTTTTCCGCTCCTACGAAACCGGCAGCGACGCCTGGGGCACCAGCGCCCATGCTGGGGAAGTGACCCTGGCTGAGGCAATTCACGCGTCATCCACAGCACCGGTGAATTATTTCGACAGTCCCGCGAAACTGGACTCTACGCCCGGCCGATACTGGGACGGCGGCATCACCGGGCAGAACAACCCGGTGCTCGCCGCTGTTGTTGAAGCCGTCCAAACCAAACTGGATCCGAAAACCATCGCGGCCCTCAGCATCGGCACAGGGACCGTCTGCCTGCCAGATGCCAAAAATCCGGACAATCCCAAAGTCTATGAGATGAGGCCGGAAGCGCAGAACATTCCCAACGACCTGAAAAAACTGGCCAAATCGATACTCGACGATCCGCCAGATGCCGCGAGTTTCATCGCCCACGTCATAACCTACGCGCAACCCAATGGAGAGTCGCTCAGCCGGATCGTACGGATGAGCCCGATGATCAGCCCGCAAGGCAAGCCGAACAATTGGAAGCTCCCGCAAGGGATCACCGGCGCGCAGTTCCAGGCTCTGATCGACACACCGATGGACGCAATGTCGGACGGGGATGTCGGCTTGATCCGCGTGCTGGCAGAAGCATGGCTGGACAACCGGTTCTACAATCAGCCGATCCGAATGGATCATAGAAGCTGGGTTTGGGAACTGGGTCACGACAAGGCATCAGACGCAATTGCGTATTGGAACGAGATCTGCTGATCCCGTACTGAGGCAGCCAAACGTGAACATAAAAAAAGCGCAGGGTTTCCCCTGCGCTTTTTCCCACCAACTTTGAGCGCAAACGAACTCAGTCGTGCTCGTAGCCGTAGATTTCCTTCAGCACGAAAGTCGCCGCCAGGAAGCCGACCAGCGGGAAGATCGCAACAAACAGCGTCGCCCCTGCCTGTCCGATGGCTGCGAACAGCGTCGGGAACAGGAAGATCGCCAGGAATGACGGCAGCTTGACGAACATGTAGGCGAAGCCCGACGCCGTGCCGCGATATTCTGGCTTGGCGACCACCGATGGGATCGTCATGCAGTTCGATGCGTCCCAGTAATGGCCCCAGAGCATTGCGGCGGCAGCGAATGGCAGCACGTTCACGTTGCCGGAATACAGCGCCCAAGCGGCGACCAGCAAAGCGCAGAACACGATGGCAAACCCGGCCCGCGCAATGCCACGCTGGCCCAGCTTCGGCGTCAGTTTCGGGCCAACCCAACCCGAGATCGCGGCAAACGAGAACAGCGCCATGTTGACCAGATCAGTGCCCAGAATGGTGGAGACGCCCACCATCACCATCAGCACCGGCAGGTAGAACGCGAAGGTCGAAAACTCGGAAGCCTGACAGAAACAGGCGATCCAGCCATAGATCGTCGCACGCTTGCGGATCGGGTCCTTGAAGATGTCCTTCAGGAACTCGCTGGCCTTGGGTTGCGGAACGACCACGTCGTTGTCCGGCAGCATCGACAGCGGGTCGTTATACATGTCCATCGCGACCTTCTTCGCCTCACGGAACTTGCCGCGACGCACCAGCCACACGGCGGTCTCCGGCAAATCGTGACGCATCAGAAGAATGATCAGCGCGGGAAGGGCGCCCATGCCGAGCGTGATGCGCCAGACCAGTTCGTGGTTGAGATCGGCGACCAAGAACAACGCAATCACGCCCAGCGTCAGCACTTCGCCGACGGCGAACATGAACTGCCAGCGATTGCCCATCACCTCGCGCTCACCCTTGGCCATGGAGTCCATGATGTAGGTGTAGCCGTTGGAGATGTCGGAGCCGAGCGGGATGCCGAGGATGAAGCGTATAGCGACAAGCAATTCCACGCTCTGCACGAAGGCCTGCGCCAAGGCGAAGACGATGAACATGATCATCGTGGCGAGGAACATCACGCGACGGCCGATCTTGTCGGCCAGCCAGCCGCCGATGATCGCGCCGAACAACGCGCCGCCTTGGGTGGCTGCGGCGGCGAGGCCGAGCAGCAACGGGTCGGGATGGTATTGCTCGCGGATGAACACCAGCACGAAGGCGATGGAGTAGAGATCCCAGGCTTCCACCAGGATCGACGACATCATCAGCCAGCCGATCTTGTTGCCCTTTGGATTGTAGTTCGAAACCAGATGACGCACGGCGTCATCCATGGCTGCCTTGGGCAGCATCGTTGCCGACATGTGAATTCCCCCCTCTATGGATGTTGAACGCTTTTCAGAAAGCCAGCTGCACCTTCATCGCCCGGGACCTGTCCGAAGCGAGGTCAAACGCGCGCACCGCATCTTCCAGCGGCACGATCTCGGTCAGCAGCGGCGCCACGTCGATGGCACCGGATGCGAGGTAGTCGACGGCCCAATCGAACTCCGCATCGAAACGGAATGTGCCACGAAGATTGAGCTCTTTGGCAACAATGGTGTTGATCGGCAGCACCATGTCGCCGCCGATGCCCACCTGGACAATCGTCGCCCCCGGGCGTGCGACGCCAATCGCCGCGGTCAGCGCATGCACGCTGCCGGAGCATTCGAAGACGACGTCGAAATGGCCTTTGTCGGCACTGAACTGTGCCAGCCCGTCCGGCGTGGTGCGCATGTTGATGGCCTGATCCGCCCCCACCTTGCGCGCGATCGCGAGCGGGGCGTCGGCGAGATCGGTGGTGACGATCTCGCGGGCACCGGCATGACGGGCGACCATGACGCAGAGTGCACCGATGGGGCCGGTCCCGGTGACGAGCACGCGGCGGCCTTGCAACTGCCCGGCCTGATTGGCGGCGTGCAGGCAGACCGAGAGCGGCTCGGCAAAGGCGGCGCGTTCGAGCGCCATGCCGTCTGGCAGCTTCACCGCCTGGACTTCGGCGCAGACCAGCAACTCCCGGAAGCCGCCCTGCACATGCGGAAAGCGCATCGCCGAGCCGTAGAAACGCATATCCAGGCAATGGCGCGGCTTGCCTTCGAGGCAGTAGCGGCAAATGTTGCAAGGCAGGCTCGGATTGACCGCCACCTTGTCGCCCGGCTTCACGCGGGAGACATTGGCACCGACCGAGGCGACGACACCCGCGATCTCATGGCCGAGCACCATCGCCTCGCGCACGCGGATGAGGCCGAAGCCGCCATCATGGTAGTAATGCAGATCCGAGCCGCAAATGCCGCCATTGGAGACGCGGACTTCAACGTCGTTCGGACCCACTGGCGGATTGATGAATTCCTCAACGCGCAGATCATGGGCGGCGTGGATGACAGCGGCTTTCATGGCGTGTGTCCTCAAAGAATTGCGGTCATCCCGCCATCGACATAGATGATCTGACCTGAGACGTAGTTCGACGCCGACGAGGCGAGGAAGATGGCGGTGCCGACCAACTCATCCGGATTGCCCCAGCGCCGCGATGGCGTGCGGCCAACGACCCAAGCGTTGAAGGTTTCGTTCTCGATCAACGGCTTGTTCATGTCGGTGAGCATGTAGCCCGGCCCGATGGCGTTGGCCTGAATGCCGTGCTCGGCCCATTCGGCGGTCATCGTCTGGGTCAGCGCCTTGATGCCCGCCTTCGCCGCCGTGTAGGGGCCGACGGTGACGCGGCCGAGGCCGCTCATCAGGGAGCCGATATTGATGATCTTGCCACACTTGCGCGGCAGCATCCGCTTGCCCGCCTCGCGCCCGATGACGAAGGCGGCGGTGAGGTTGGTTTCCACCACGCGCCGCCAATCCTCGGTGGAGAGTTCGACCAGCGGCTTGCGGAACTGGATGCCCGCGTTGTTGACCAGAATGTCGATCTCGATCCCGGCGGCGTCGAGGCTGTTGAAGGCAGCGATCACGGCGGCTTCGTCGACGACATCGAACGCCGCCTCATGCACTTTGTGGCCCTTTGCCCGCATCTCAGCGGCAGCCTGTGCCAACCGGGTGGGATCGACGCCATTGAGCACGATGGTTGCACCGGCGGCGGCCAGCCCTTCGGCCATCGCGCGGCCCAGACCGCGCGAGGAACCGGTGATCAGCGCGGTGCGCCCGGTGAGGTCGAAGAGTTTGACGGACATCAGATTTCACTCCGGCGAACGGTGAGGTCGGAACGTTCAAAGACGGCGGGGAGCAATTCGGTGCCCAGGCCCGGGCCTTCCATCGGCAGCGCGTAGCCGTTCTCGATCTTCGGCACCTCGGTGACGAGTTCCTTGTACCAGCCGGTGTAAAAGGCGCGCACGCTCTCCTGGATCAGCGTGTTGGGCTGGCTGAACGAGGCGTGCATGGCGGCGACGTAAGCCACTGGCCCGGTGCAATCATGCGGCGCGAAGGGGCGCTGGAAGGTGTCGGCGAGCATGGCGATCTTGCGGGCCTCGGTCAGGCCACCGGTCCAGACGATATCGACCATGACGACATGCATCGCGTCACGCTCCAGCATCTCCTTGTAGGGGAAGCGCGAGCCGAGCGTCTCGGAGGCGCAGGTCCAGACATTGGTGCAGCGGGCGTATTCGGCGAGCGCCTGCGGCGAGTTCATCCGGATCGGATCTTCGTACCAGGTCGGGCTGTATTGTTCGAGCACGCGGGCGATCTGCTTGGCGGCGGGGAGGTTCCACAGCGAGTGGAACTCCATCATGATTTCCATCTTGTCGCCGACGGCGCGGCGGATTTTCTCCAGCGGCGCGCAGCATTGGCGCATCTGCTCGGCGGTGATGAATGCGCCCTCATTCTCCAACGCCACCGGATCGAACGGCCAGATCTTCATGCCGGTGATGCCGGATTCGAGCAGGCTTTCGGCCACTCGGTCGGCATCGGTCATGAAGCCGTGCAGATCTTCATAGGGGCCGTTTTCGTTCGACCAATTCCAGGTCGAGACCGGCTTGATGTTGTTGGAACGGACGTAGCCGTAACCCGCGCAGGTGTTGTAGATGCGCTGCTTGTCGCGACACAGGCCGCCAAGCAGATTGTGTACCGGCTGGTCAGTCAGTTTTCCCATCGCATCCCACAGCGCCAGATCGATGGCCGAGGCAGCGCGGTATTCGACGCCGGTGGAGGCTTGCGCCATCGGCAGATTGAGCATTTCGCGATTGAGCCACTCGATGCGGGTGGCGTCGCGGCCGAGAATGCGACGGGCGAGAATGTCGTGGATATGTGCCTCGACCGACGCCGCGCCATAGAAGGTCTCGCCGAGGCCGATGATGCCGGCATCGGTGTGCAGGCGAACCCACAACACGTTGGCGAATTCCTCGGTTCGCAACGTCTCGATGCCTGTGATTTTCAACCGCGCCTCCCCATTTTACCGCGCCGTTAGGTCTCGGCCTGGTTGCGGTAACCGCAATCCTAGGCCATGTTGTGAAATATCACAATATGCCTCTTCAATCGTCCGGCTTGAGGGTTCATGTTTCTTGGTGCAGGGAAGCGCTTGAACAAGGCTGGCAGTTGGATGACAGGACGGGTTTGATGGATACTCCTGCGGAAAGACTGATTTCGACGCGGGCATTGCCCTTGGCCGAGCAGGCCTATGACCGGCTCGAAGAGTTGATCATCGCCTGCGAGTTGAAGCCCGGCCAATCGTTGTCGATCAATGACCTACAGACC
>CAITEF010000027.1 GCA_903891315.1 uncultured Rhodospirillales bacterium
CTCGCTCAAAGAAGATCCGGCCAGCAAAGGCGCCAAGATCGGCGGCACCGACGTCGAAGGCGCGAAACCGCTCTACGAAATTGTGAGCGACGCGAAGGAAGGGGAAGTGAAGCATGACCGCACCGGCCGGGTGTATCGCCTGACGCCGGATGGCCAGTTGAACGCGCTGGTCTCCAACGTGCCGAGTCCGAATGGAATCGTGCTCAACCGCTCGGAAAACACCGTTTTCGTTGCCGCCACGCGCTCGAACGAGATCTGGATTCTGCCGCTGACCGCCAAAGGCGGCGTGACCAAGGCCGGGCTGTTCACCCAACTGCCCTGCCCCGGGCCGGATGGGATTGCAATGGATGTGAAGGGCAATCTGTCCGTCGCCCATCCCGGCCTCGGCATCGTCTGGTTGTTCGACAAGCGCGGCCTGCCGATTGGACGCGTGGAATCCTGCGCGGGGGATCGGGTGCTGAACATCGCCTATGGCGGGCCGGAGAACGATTGGCTCTACATCACGGAATCGGTGAGCGGCTCGGTGCTCAGGGCGAAAATGCCTGCGCCTGGTGTGGTGATGTTCTCGCATAGCGAGGGGTGATGCGAGAGAATTAGAACCCGGTCACTTCGGCTCTCGCCCAATCGACCCGCTCACGCAGGTCGGACGCGGATTTCGACCAGAGCCAGCGTGCGTTTGCTGGCGATATGCTCCAGTGCCGCCGCCAACACGCTTGGCAATTTGTCCGCCGCGTCCACCCGCGCCGCCCAGGCACGGCTCGCCTCGGCCACCTTGGTGAAATCCGGGGTCGGTTCCAGCGAGACCAGCGGCACCTGATTCGTCCTGGCGGCATAGCCATCGGGATAGATGCCGATCACCGATTGCCGCACCGCGCCCCATTCCTGGTTGTTCAGCACCAGAACCAGCACCGGCAACGCCAACGCCTCGGCAATCTGGTGGCAGGCGACCGGGTTGGCGAACATATAGGAACCATCCCCCATGGTGGCCACGATCACCCGCTCCGGCGTGGCGAGCTGCATCCCGAGCGCGGTTGGGAACGACCAGCCTAGGCCGCCGGAATGCGGCTCCTGATACCAGCTTCCTGCTGCGTCCAATGACATCGGGTCGAGCGGACAGCCAAGTTCGGAGAGCACGGTGGCGTCCAACCCGGCAATCGCGCGCGACAGGCACAGGCTGACCCAGGCCTTGGTCATCCACTGGCCTTGGCTTCCGGCCTCGGCGTCGGCGCGCACACGGGCGCGGATGCCCGCCGTGATCTTGGCGATGCCGTCACGCCGCTTGCGACACGCCGCTTTCCGCTTGGCGAGCAAGGGCCGCATCGCCTCGGCCAGCCCGAGCACGATCTCCGTCGTCTCACCGGGCAGCGACAGATCGGCGGCGAAGTCGCGCACCGGGAAGCGGCTGTAGAGCGGATCGGGACCAGCCTGAATCACTCGGCACCCCGATGCCAGCTTGTGGACATCGGGCGACCATGGGGCAAGGCAGTCCAGCACCAACACCACATCCGCCTCGCCCAGCCAGGGCATCGGGTTGGAGCCGACGGACATCGGGTGATCGGTGGCGATGGCAAGTTGCACTGCCCAATACTGCACCACCGGAATGCCCCAGGACTCGGCGAGGTCCGCGAGTGCGGCGAACGCCTCCGCCGATCCCGCGCCGCGCTGGGCGACGATCAGCGGCTTTTTCGCCGCCGCCAGCCACTCCGCCGCCTGCTTCAGATCCGAGGCCAGCGGGCCGAGCTTGACCGGTGCCACCCGGCTCGGCGCGTCAATCCCATCAGACGGGCACTGCTCGCACAGCACCTCGCGCGGCAGGCTGACATAGACCGGGCCTTTCGGGGTGGATGACGCAATCGCATAGGCGCGATCCACCACATCGAGCGCCTGTTCGGGGAATTTCAGCTCGTAATCCCATTTCGTCGTCTCACGCACCATCGCCGACTGATCGCGCATCTCCTGACCCCAACCGATCGGCACCGTGCGCGAACCGAGACGGCCCTTTTCGGTGACTGGCGTGCGGCCGGAGAACAGCAGGACAGGGACATGCTCGGTGGCGGCATTGATCGCGCCGATGACGCAGTTGGCGAGCCCCACATTGGTGTGCGCCATCACCGCCTGGGCGCGGCCGGTGGCGAGGAAATAGCCGTGCGCCATGCCCATCGCGGCATTCTCGTGCGGGATCACCAGCGCTTTCGGCAGATCGATATGCTTGGCCTGCGCCTCGGCCAGCCCTTCGATGATCGGCGGGAAATCGGTGCCGGAATTGGCAAAGATGTACTCCACCCCCACCGCCTTCAATCGCACCAGAATGGCGCCGCCAGCGGTGATGGTGTTGGAAGCGTCGGTCATCGCGGGATCCGTGTTGGTTGGGGTGTCACGCCGCGATCAACTGGGCGATCAACTGGGCGTTCATCTCGTCGATGGCCCGGCGCAGCGCGTCACGCGTGCGGTAGACATGCTCATGCATCAGATGCTCGCTGCGTGAACCCTCCCGACGCAGGATCGCCTCGACGATCTGGCGATGATCATTGGTCGAGCGACGGCAATGCTCGCGGTCGCCATAGCTTTGCCGCAACAACAGCGAGGCGTGCGGACGGCTTTCCGGCCCATGCACCAGCGGGAAACGTCGGGTCTGTTGCACTGTCTCGGCCAGAGAGCGATTGCCGGTGGCGGCGATCAAGGTCTCGTGAAAGCTGGTGTTCAGATCGCTCCACTCGGCCTCATGTGCCACCGACCAGGACGGGCCTGCGGTGATGCGCTCACAGGCAGCCAAATTCGCCTCGATCTGTGCCAGAGCATCCTCCGGCAGGCCGCGCTCGGCCAGAACGCGCGCTGCCATCGCCTCCAGCGTCGCCCGAACCTCGCATTGATCCAGCGCATCCTGCGGCGAGATACGACGGACAACGTAGCCAACGTTCGGGCTGTGCTCCAGCAGCCCCTCGGCGCGCAGCAGGCTCAGCGTCTCGCGCACCGGGGTGCGGGAGACGCCGAGGCGTTCGGCAACCGCTATTTCCTGCAACCGCGCGCCGGGCAGCAACGCGCCGGAGAGCAGCATCTCGCGGATCTCAGACGTGACGCGCTGGGTGAGGGTGGCTGAGCCGCTCATCCAAGCGTTGGCAGACCGATGAAGAACAGCTCGCTTTCGGTGCGGGCATGGAACGCACCTTCCTCGCCCGACACAAGTTCGACGGCAGTTTCCGGCTGCCATGCATGGTTTTCCAGCGTGCCTTCGCCGGACAACACGAAGAACAGCCGCGCCCCCTTTGCGGTCATCACCGCCCCAGGAGCCAAGCGGGCGAAGCCCACATCGGTACGGCGTTCACCAAAACTGCCGAGCGTCTTGGTGGCAACGCCCTCCTCATCGTGCGAGTCGACCCAGGCGAAGTTCTCCGGGTTCATGAAAACCGGGGTCTGGAAACGCGGTGCGGGATATTCCAGCTTGCGACCGCTGTTGAATTCCCAGCACGCCTCATAGGCATCCTGGTTGATCTTGGATCCGTCCGGCATGTAGCGGGTGTAGATGCCGTTGTTGAACTCTCCGGTCTCTTTCAGCTTGACCACGCTGGAGGTGAGTTCTTCCTCGGACATATAGCCATTGCCACTGGCACCACCGAATTGCAGCACGAGCGCGATGCTATCCTCAGCACTGGTCTGCGGACCATAGGGCGTGCCTTCCGGGAAATATCCCACCACGCCCGGCGTCATCACGCCGTCACGAGCGAATTCGAACGTGCCGCGCAACTGGAACCGGTACTGGTCGAAATTGTGCTTGTGCCGGGGCGAGACGAAATCACCCAGGGTCTCAGCCTGCTGCAGGAAGTAGTTGCTCGCCGAGCCCGGCTTGCCTTCGAGCAGCTTGCGCTGACGGAACGTGCCGCCGCGCGGCTTGTTGGCACGCTCGAAATACTCGATCTCCGATCCGTTGACGACGCGCATGGCGAGACTCCCCCATTGTTGGTTTTGTTTGATTGTATACAAACATGCGGATGCGTCGGGGTCAACGGTTGCGCAGCCCCGGATGCGCTGCTAGTTTGTATACAAATAACAGGCCGAGAAGGTCTGAGCCGGGGGAGACGGAGTTGAACATTCATCGCCGCGCATTGATGCTGGGGTCGTTGGCATTGCCGCTTGCCGGGGGCGTCGCCCGCGCCGCTGAGCAGCGGATGACGGTCAGCGAATACGGGGTTGTGCTGCATTCGCTGCCTTGGGCGGTGGCGCAGAGCACCGGCCTATTGCAAAAGCACAACACTGGCGTTGAGGGGTTTCTCGGCGCCAATGGTGGCGGCACGGCGATCCGCAACATGATGGCGAGCGATCTACCCTTCGCCGAACTCTCCTTGCCCGCCGCGATCGCTGCCTCGCGGACCGGCATGGATCTGCGGTTGGTGTTCAGCTCGGTGAACAACATGGGCGAGTTGAGCTGGGTGGTTCCGGTCAACTCGCCGATCAAAAGTATCGAGGATCTGCGCGGCAAGAAGGCCGCCTTCACCTCGCCACGCTCGACGACGGAGATGGTGCTGCGCATCATCCTGGCCAAAGCCGGATTGCTGAACGCGGTGGAGATCCTGCCCGCAGGCGGCATGGGAGCCGCCGCCACGGCGCTCAATCAGGGCGCGGTGGACGCAGCACCGATGGTCGATCCGCTGCTGACCACGGGGGCAGACCGCTACCGCGTGCTGTTCCGCGTCAATGATTACATCCCCACTCTGTGCTGGTCGGTGGGCGTGACCACACCCGCCTTTGCGGCGGCCCACGGCGATCAGATCCGCAGGCTGATCGTGGCCCGGCGTGAAGCGCTCGATGCCATGCGGCAAGACCGCGCGATGGCGATTCAGGTCTATGCGAAGGTCTGGAACATCGACCCGGCTGTCGCGGCAAGGGTGTTGCCGAAGTTCTTCGAGATAGATTTCTGGTCGCCAGGCAATTTCGTGATGCCGGGGCTGCAGGTGCAGGTCGATGGTATGCGCGTCGTCGGCCAGCTCGACGGGCCGGTTGATCTCAATGCGATGATTGATCGCAGCTTCCTGCCGGCCGATCTGCGCGCGTGAGCATGGTGCAGCGCCTGAAGACCACGGCGGGCTTCAGCCTCGCCGGGATGCTCCGCCTGTTTCTGGTCATCGGAGCGATTGGCGGGCTGGAGCTACTGTGCCGCGGCGGGGTGATCGGGGCGTTCACGATGATCGCCCCAAGTGCGATGGTCGTCTCTGCAGTGCGGGAACTCGGCAAGCCCGACGTGCTGACCGATCTCGCCTTCACCTTCTCCAACATGGCGGCGGCGGCGATGGTGTCGATGATCGGCGGCTTTGCCATCGGCGTGGTGCTGCATGCGTTGCCACGGGTTCGTCACGTGGTGTCCCCTCTGCTGGCGTCCTGGTACGCGGTGCCGATGTTTGTTTTCTACCCGCTCCTGATCGTCCTGTTCGGCCTCGGGCGTGGGCCGCTGATCGCACTCGGCGCGCTGTTCGGTCTGGTGGCGATGGTGGTCAACACGCTGGACGGCATTGATCGGCTGCCGCCTGCGGTGTTGAAAACTGGCAGGGTGATGCGGATGGACCCCATGCGCACGGCGCTGCTGATCAAGCTTCCGGCGGCGATCCCGCATTTGTTCACCGGGGTCAAACTCGCCATCGCCTACGCGATCATCGGCGTGGTCGCCGCCGAGTTCATCCTGTCGACCGCGGGCATCGGCAAGCGCATCGCCTTTGCGTTCAACGATCTCGACAACCCAACAATGTATGGCCTGCTGTTGGTGCTGTTGGTAATCGTGGGCGTGATCAACGCCATCATCCGTTATTGCGAACAGCGCTTGTTCGCCCGTTGGGGGCGGACATGAATCAGAAATTCGATCCGCTGCTGCTCGCCATCGGCATGTTCCTCGCCTGGCAGGCGATGGCCTGGTTGGTCGGACCGGACGGGCTGGCAACACCTTTGGTGACGGCGCAGACCCTGGTGCAATTCTGGGGTGATGAGACTTTCTGGACCAATCTGGCAGCCACCGGCCGCGCCTTCCTGCTGGCGCTTGCGATCTCGCTGAGCGGTGGTCTCGTGATCGGCTTGTTGCTCGGTTTCAGCAAGCTGGCCGGTGATGTCGCCGATCCGCTGCTCAACACGATGTATTCGATCCCCAAGATCACGCTCTACCCGGTGATTTTGCTGGTGTTCGGCCTGGGGCTGTCGGCCAAGGTGGCGTTCGGCACGCTGCATGCGATCTTCCCGGTGATCCTGCTGACGATGAACGGCGTGCGCTCCATCCGCCGCGTGCATCTGCGCACCAGCCGGGCGATGCGGCTGTCGACGGTTCAGACCCTGACACGCGTGGTGCTGCCCTCAGCGCTGCCGGAAATCTTCACCGGCATGCGCATTGGCGTGGCCCTCGCTCTGCTCGGCACATTACTCGGTGAGTTCTTCGCCTCGGATCGCGGCATCGGCTACGCGCTGACCCAATATGTCAGCCGCAACGACGTGCCGGGCATCACCGCGCTGACCGTGTTGATGTTCTCCATCGCCAGTCTCGGCGGCCTGGGCCTTCTGAAGCTCGACCGACGCCTGCATCATCAAACTCCTGGAGGATCGAAATGAGCCTCACCCTGATCGACAAGATCTGGAACGCCCATCTGATCGGCACCCGCGCCGATGGGCGTGACCTCGTCTACATGGACCGGTTGGTGCTGCACGAGCTCCACGCGCCGCACGCCTTCTCCCGGCTGGCGGCGACCGGGCGGACAGTCCGCAGACCCGATCTGGTGTTCGCAGCCCTCGACCACACAGTGGCAACGCAGCCCGGTCGTGACGACACCACCAATCCGGCG
This sequence comes from uncultured Rhodospirillales bacterium, assembly GCA_903891315.1. GTDB lineage: Bacteria > Pseudomonadota > Alphaproteobacteria > Acetobacterales > Acetobacteraceae > CAIQQQ01. Next base: position 6,810 of record CAITEF010000027.1, read on the forward strand.
GGCACCGATTTCATCCGCGCGACGCGTGAGGAGAGCCGCAACCGGGGTATTTCGGTGTTCGATCTCGGCCAGGATTGGCAGGGGATTTCCCACGTCGTCGCCCCCGAACTCGGCATGGTATTGCCGGGTGCCACACACGCCGTGCCGGACAGCCACGCCTGCACCGTGGGCGGGATCGGTGCCCTTGGCTTCGGCTGCGGCACGACGGAACTTGAACACGTGATGGCCACCCAAGTGATGGCGCTGAAGCGACCCAAGCAGATGCGCATCTCGCTCGAAGGCAGCCTCTCCCCCGGCGTCAGCGCCAAGGATGTCGTGCTGCATGTGATCTCCCGCCTCGGTCTCTCGGGTGGGCGCGGGCATATGGTGGAGTTCGCAGGCCCGGTGGCGCGCGCAATGTCGGTCGAGGCGCGGTTCACGCTGTGCAACATGATCATCGAAATGGGCGCCCGCAGCGGCCTTGTCGCCCCGGACGAGGCGGTGTTCGCCTGGCTCGACGGGCGGCGGATGATGCCGACGGGGGAGGCTTTGGAACTCGCGCTGCGGACATGGCGGACCCTGGCCAGCGACCCGGATGCACGGTTCGATCAGGATATCAGCATCGATTGCACCAATCTCGCGCCGCAGATCACCTGGGGCACCGATCCGTCGCAGGTGATCGGCGTGGGCGACGCCGTCCCCGATCCCGGCGAGGCGGGGCAGCGGGCGCTGACCTATATGGGTTTGCAGCCCGGCATGACGTTGGAGGGACTGCCGGTTGATCGTGTTTTCATCGGCTCCTGCACCAACAGCCGAATCACCGATCTGCGTGAAGTCGCGGCGCTGGTGCGGGGCCGAAAGGTGGCCGACGGTGTGCGAGCCATCGTGGTGCCGGGGTCCAGCGCGGTCAAGCGTCAGGCGGAGGCTGAGGGGCTCGACGCCATCTTCGAGGCGGCTGGTTTTGCCTGGCATGAATCGGGCTGCTCGCTCTGTGCGGGTGCAAATGGCGACGAGGCTGGGCGGGGCGAGCGGGTGGTCGCCACCAGCAACCGCAATTTCGAAAACCGGCAAGGACCGGGTGCCCGCACCCATCTCGCCAGCCCCGCGATGGCCGCTGCCGCCGCCTTGACTGGCACGATCACCGATGTACGCCGCCTGCTCGGCGGTGGGAGCTAGACATGCAGGGTTTCACCACCGTCACCGGCACGGCCGCCCCCCTGCTGCTCGACGACATCAACACCGACCAGATCGCACCGGGCGTCTATCTGCGGCATTTCCGCCCGGATTACGCGGCTCTGCTGTTCGGCCTGCGCCGCTACAAGCCGGACGGATCGGACGATCCCGGCTTCGTGCTCAACCAGCCGCAATACCGCCAAGCCCGCATTCTGGTGACGGGCGCGAATTTCGGCTGCGGCAGTTCGCGCGAGCAGGCGGTGTGGGCGATGACGGCGTTCGGCATCGGCTGCATCGTCGCGCGCGGCTTCGCCGATATCTACCGCGAGAACTGCCTCAAAAACGGATTGCTGCCGGTGGTGCTGGGCGAGGCGATGCCCGCCTTCGAAGCCCTCGTCACCAGGATTGACGGCAGCGCGCCCTTCACCGTGAGCCTGGAGGAACGCCACATTCTCGCCCCTGACGGCACGCGCTTCGACTTCGCCATCAGCGACGGCGAGCGCCACGCCTTGCTGCACGGGCTGGACGATATCGGCCTGACCCTCGAACTCGCCGACACCATCGCCGCCTGGGAGGCGCAAATCAGCGCCACCGCTCCCTGGCAGCAAAATATCCCTGGAAAATGAGGAGCAAGCCATGAGTGCCGGTCTGAAACTGCGCGCGTTGATCGACCAGCCAGAGATGGCGATGCTGCCGGGTGCCTATGACGCGCTGTCGGCGCGCATCATCGAGCAGGCCGGATTTGAAGGCATGTGCGCGGGTGGCTTCGCTGCAACCGGCGCCCGTCTCGGCGAGCCAGACACCGGGCAGATGACGGTGCTCGACTATGCCGACCATTACGGCCGGATCGTCGATGCCGTAAACATTCCAGTGTTTGTCGATGCCGACACTGGCGGCGGCGGGGTCAACAATGTCCGCCGCACCGTCCGCGCCTTCGAGAAGGCGGGTGTCGCCGGGCTGTTCATCGAGGATCAGGTGTTCCCAAAGCGCTGCGGCTATATGCCCGGGAAGGCGGTCATCCCGGTGGCCGAGATGCTGGCCAAGATCAAAGCGGCTCTCGACGCAAGGCGCGGGCCAGACATGGTGATCGTCGCCCGCACGGACTCACTGGGCATCGAGGGCATCGACGCCGCCATCGAGCGCGCACGGCTTTATCGCGAGGCGGGGGCGGATTTGACCTTCGTGCAGGGAGCCGACACCATTGAAAGCTTCACCCGCGTCTGCCGGGAAGTGCCGGGGCGGCAATTCGCCAATATCTCGCAGGCGGCGGGCCATGTGCCGACGATTCCGCTCGACGATCTGCAACGCGCGGGTGCTGCGGCGGTGACGTTCCCCTCGCTCGCCTTGTTCGCCGCCGTCTCTGCGGTGACCCGCGCGATGCAGGCGCTGCGGCGTGACCGTTCGTTCGAAGCCGTCGCCCCCTCCCTCGCCAGCTTGCCCGCCTACAACGATCTTGTCGGTCTGGCGGCGCAGCAGGCGCGCGAGGACGGCTATACGGAGGCCGCCAACCGGATGGTGGCGAAGTAATCGCCTGCCCGGAGATCGCATCGGGTGAAATCCCCGTGACGTCTGTCATGGCATCCTTCCCATCACGCACGATCAGGATATGCTGCCAATCGGCAAGCGTGTTTCTATCCCCTTGATCGATAACGGCGTCGCCCACCGGATGCAGATCGTTCTGGGACAATTGTGAGGTTGATATGTCCGAACGCATCTCTCCCCTGGCGGGCAAACTGCCGCTGCAATCGTCGTTGGCCAATCTGCCTCGGTTGATCACCGCCTATTTCACCCTGGTGCCCGATCCGTCCATCTCCGCGCAGCGCGTGGTGTTCGGCACCTCAGGGCATCGCGGCTCCGCTTACGCGACGTCGTTCAACGAGGCGCATATCCTGGCGATCACCCAGGCCGTCTGCCTCTACCGCCAACAAGCGGGCATCACCGGGCCGCTGTTCCTCGGCATGGACACCCACGCTTTGTCGGAATCCGCCTTCGCCAGCGCGCTGGAGGTTCTGGCCGCCAACAACGTCGAGACGATCATCGACGAGCATGATGGCTACACGCCCACCCCGGTGATCTCGCACGCGATCCTGACCTATAATCGCGGTCGCACCACAGGCCTGTCGGACGGCATTGTCATCAGCCCCTCGCACAATCCGCCGGAAGATGGTGGCTTCAAATACAATCCCACCAATGGCGGCCCGGCCGACAAAGATGTGACGGGCTGGATCGAGAAGACCGCCAACGAACTCATTCAGGCAGGATTGAGCGGCGTCAAACGCATCCCCTATGCGCGGGCGCGCAAAACCGCCTGCATTCATCCGCATGACTACATCACCCCCTATGTCGCCGACCTCGCCACCATCGTGGACATGGAGGCGATCCGCGCCTCGGGCGTGCGCATCGGGATCGATCCGCTGGGTGGTGCCGCCGTCCATTACTGGCAACCGCTGATCGAGCGCTACAAGATCAACGCCACCATCGTGAACGATGCCGTCGATCCGACGTTCCGATTCATGACCCTTGATTGGGATGGCAAAATCCGAATGGATTGCTCCTCGCCCTATGCGATGACCTCGCTGATCGCGCTGCGCGACAAGTTCGACATCGCCTTTGCCAACGACACCGATGCCGACCGGCACGGCATCGTCACGCCCTCAGGCGGGTTGATGAACCCGAATTACTTTCTCGCCTCCGCGATTGCCTATCTGACCACCAACCGCCCGAATTGGTCGCCCGAGGGCGCCATCGGCAAAACGGCGGTCTCCAGCGGCATGATCGACCGCATCGTGGCCAAGCACGGGCGCAAGCTGGTCGAGGTGCCGGTGGGCTTCAAGTGGTTCAGCGCGGGCCTGATCGATGGCTCGCTGGTGTTCGGCGGCGAAGAGAGTGCTGGGGCGTCGTTCGTCCGGCGCGATGGCTCGGTGTGGACGACCGACAAGGATGGGTTGATCCTGGGCCTGCTGGCGGCCGAAATGACGGCGCGGACCGGCCAGGACCCGAACCAGTATTACAACGCGGTCACTGACGGCCTCGGCACCTCGTATTACGAACGGATCGACGCGCCAGCCACCGCCGAGCAGAAATCCCTGCTCGGCAATCTCAACCGGGACGAGATCGCGGCGACGATGCTGGCCGATGAGCCGATTGAAGCCAAGCTGTCCAAGGCACCCGGCAACAACCAATCAATTGGTGGCATCAAGGTGGTCAGCCAGAATGGCTGGTTTGCCGCCCGCCCATCGGGCACCGAGGACGTCTACAAGATCTACGCGGAGAGCTTTCGCAGCGAAGCGCATCTGCGCCAGATCCAGCAGGATGCGCAGGCGATCCTAGCGCGCCATTTCGAGCGGGGATGAAGCCGCGCGACATGGCTCAAACGGTTGACGTGTTCAAATAGCGAAGCCCGATCAAGGCGATCGATCTGCATGCGTTATTGAATGCGACGAAGCGATGTAAAACCGCGTTGCTCCGGTGTTCCCCACATGCGCTGTGACGGTTGACCGTTTCTCGTTGCACGCAATATGTGACATGAGGCGCTCCCGTTCACCGCAACGCCCGACTGGCATCCCAACCTCGCGCTCAGCAGTTTGACGTCCACGCGGCGACTTCGTAAGACAACTCGAGCATTTTGCAGATTCCAAATCATTTTGGCTGTAACCGAGCAGCAAAAACAGGAGTGCCGGTTGAATTTCCAGCAGCAACTCACATTCAATCTCGGACGCAACCCGGCCTATCAGGAATTCCGCGCAGGAGCCTGTGACCCCGCGACCGCTGCGGTGCGGCTGATCGCTTATTACCTCCCCCAGTTTCATCCGATCCCGCAGAACGATGCTTGGTGGGGGCGCGGCTTCACCGAGTGGACCAACGTGACACGCGCTGTGCCGCGCTTTGTCGGGCATTATCAGCCACATCTGCCGAGCGAGTTGGGATTCTACGATCTACGTCTGCCGGACATATTGAGGCAACAGGCGGAGATCGCACGCAATTACGGAATTCACGGTTTCTGCTTTCATCATTACTGGTTTGCCGGCCAGACTCTGCTCGAAACTCCGATCCGTAATCTGCTTGCCAACCCAGATATCGATCTGCCGTTTTGCATCAACTGGGCCAATGAGAACTGGACCCGAACCTGGAGCGGCGATGCACGGCAGATCCTGATCCAGCAATCGCATTCCGCTGAGGACGACATCGCATTTGCGCGCAGCATTGAGCCGATGCTGCGTGACCGGCGCTACATCACCGTCGGCGGCCGCCCGCTGGTAATGCTCTACCGCCCCTCATTGTTGCCTGACGCAGCGGCCACATTGCTGCGCTGGCGCGAGCATTTCGCCCGCGTCGGTATTGCCGACCCGTATTTCGTCATGGTCCAGGCGTTCGACGACCATGATCCGCGCCGCTACAACTTTGATGCGGCCGCGGAATTCCCACCGCACAAGCTCGGCTGGGGCTCGCCCAACCTCACGCCCGACATCCGCAAATTCGACCCCATCTATCGCGGTGCGCTCAAGAGCTACGACAGGATGGCGCTGAATGCGATGGAAGTTGAGACTCCGGAATATCGACTGCTGCGCGGTGTCTGCCCGTCCTGGGACAACGACGCCCGCAGGCCGGGGAGCGGCACAGTGTTGGTCGGCTCCTCGCCGGAGAAATACGCCGCCTGGCTCGATTGGACCACGCGAAAGATGGTCGCGGAAGCTCCTTCTGACGAGAGGATCGTCTTCGCCAATGCCTGGAACGAATGGGCCGAAGGCGCACATTTGGAACCGGACCGGCACTTTGGATATGCCTATCTTGAAGCAACAGCCAAAGTACTGTCTGGCCAAGCAACACACGCAAACGCGCTGGGCGGCCTGCGCGACAGCGGCTTGCATCCTGACCAGATAACACGCGTCGCCAAACTCAAGACGAGGCTCAAGCAGCTCCGCGTTCGAGGTTAGGGCGGCCGATCAGCGGCAGTTGAGGATTGAATACCGCAGGCTGTCGGTCGCTTCGATATGAGGCTCAATGCGGGCACGCAGTGCCGGGCAGCCTGTCACGCCGGAACGCCCGCCCGCAAACTGGCGTCCGGTTACTGAAAAATCCGTTGCTGACTGGCGTCCCAACCGCAGCGCGCCATCAGATCCTTATCGTGAGTGACAAAGCTGTCGAGCTGCTCACTGGCTTTGTCTGCGGCGACCTTGCGCAAATCGTCCATGCCGTCCTTGATCTCCGCCTCGAAAATTTGATCGAGCTGCGCCTCCGACAGATCGGGGGCCAACTTGCGCGCATCGCCGCGCTTGGCTTCGAGTTGGCGGCGGCGTTCAACCAGCATCTGACGGGTCAACCCCTCGGTCAGAGCCGACAACGCCTGAGTTCGACTACGTCCCAGCATTTTGCCCGACACTGCCCAGACGGCGAGTTGCTTGTCGCCATCCGAGGCGTCCTCGTCGGTGAGGCATTCGGCCAATTTGTGCAGCGGCTCACGCTCCTCCACGCGGATTTCAACCGATGGGTCGGGGGCCGCAAGCGCCATCGGCGCGGATATCGGCGGCGGCGGGGCAAATTCGTCGATGCAGAAGGTGGAGACATCCACGCTCTCGAAGGACTGACCGGCCGCGAGCACAAGGCGGGTGTCGCTTGCAACCATCAGCCGCTGCGCGCCTTTCTTGGCCGGCCAGATGATCGTGCCGAGCGGGATGACCACATTGACCTCCTCATCGGACTCGTCGCGCGTGACGCTGATCGTCACCGAATGCCCAGAATCATCGCCCGCGCTCACCTCGACCTGCAGATCGTCGCTGTTTGCTGCGTCATTGAGCGTGATCTCCTGCGACGGCTCGGGCTGGGCCACCGGCGTCAATGCGCTGGCACCGTGGGAGACGCAGAGCAGCACCAACGTGAGATGGCACAATCGCCTCATTTCCCGCGCCTCGTGAACAGCGCCTTTGAGGCCGGGGTCAGGCGGAGCAGCAACTGACGATTGGGATCAAGCACAAACAGCGCGCCGCCACGCCAGCGCAATTCGCCGCCCGCATTGTTGATCACCGAGATCGAACCGCTCGCGAGCAGCACATGCACCATGGCGTCGGTGGAGAAGAACACCACGCCGTCATCCGAGACCGCCAGCGAGCGGATCGGGCCGCCGAAATCGTCGTCGGGCACATGGAACAGCACATCGGGCGTGTCTTGTGCGAGGCGGAGGATTTTGGTCTCGGTGGCCACAAACACCGCACCACCTCGGTCGGCCACCGCGACGATGGGGACCGACGAGGCCAGCAGAACCTGAATCTCGCCGAAGCTTAAAAAGCGGTAGAGCCGATAATCGCCGTCTTCGGGGCCGAACAGATAGACGGTCCCCTCCACCGACGAAGGGGCGAGTTGCCCATCATCGCCATGCTGCGGGATCGCGCGGGAGAAACGGCCAGACGCGTCCTGTTTGCCGAAATATCCGGCGACGATCCCGAACATCGTGTCGTCGAGATCCAGCGTGAAACTGGTCGGCTGCTCGTCATTGACCAACACCCGGTCCACTCGGCCCGCATCGCCGCGCGACGGGTGCAGGACGAGCAACTCGCCGCCTGCGGAGAAGACGATGTCGCCGCGCGAGGAGACCGCGAAATCGTGGCCGATATCACCGCCCATCGCCTCGAACCCGGAAGGCCCGATCAGGCGGTCAATCCGTGCGGAGCCGGTCGCGGCGACGACGTCGTCCTCGTCGGTCGCATCATCGTCCGCCCACGCGTTTGATGTGACGAGACAGAGTGCGGCGCTGGCGCTCAGCAGCCGACGCCGCGAGAAGGGCAAGGGGGGCCGCATCTCTCAGCGGTCCCGCAGCGATTTGCCGCGCTCGCCATCCCATGTCCCGGTCGATCCGGGGCAGCCATTCGAGCAGACCGCGAAGGTCTTGCCGTCACCGACCTTGGCCAACTCATCGCGCCATCTTTGTCGCATCGCTTGAAATTCTGCAGATTCGCCAGGCTCCTCGCGCCTTTGCGGTGGATCGACTTGGCGGGCGACCGCGCGGGGCTCGCGTTCGTACTCCCGCACCAGCCCGTCATCGGCATTGATGGCGTTGATCTGCGGGTCTTGCGGAAATGCGGTCATCTGCACCAACGCAGGACGGGCGGCGACGACCACCGGAACCGGGCGCGGCAAAGGAACCGGAGGAGCCAGCTTGGCGGCCTGGGCGGCGGCGAGGCGGAAGCGCTCAACGCGAATCTCGCGCGGGTCGGACGGGTTGTTGATCATCACCGTCTCGTAGATGCTGTTCAGCGCCTTGCCCGCAGCACTGTCGAGATCCGTGGGCCGGCTCGCCTTGAGCAACTTCGCCACCGCTGCGGCTTCCTGCTCGGCCAAGGCCTTGGATGCTGCGGCAACGACACGGGTGGCGCGATCATCCAGCTTGGCCCAACTGCGGATTCTTTTGCTGAACCCGGTCCAGGGTTGCGCCACCTTTTCATGCACGCCGTCATAGATGTGGAACTTCTCGTTGACGTATTTCGCCGCCCCAGTCGATTCCAACGCGACACCGATTACCTTCTCGACAATCTTGTCGCGGGCAACCAAGACGGCGGCATAGGGGGCGTTCTTCAGCAGCACGGTGGCTTGATAGCCGAGCAGACCCTCGCCAGGCTGTCGGATCGCCGCGGCGTTGCCTTCGATTTCCCGGATCAAAGCCTGCGCCTCGGGGCTGCCCATGCTCACCCCGGACTGCTTGAGCGCCTTGAGCTTTTTGGTGTCCTCACCGAGCAGCACCATCTGGCCCTGCCACGTCTCATCCTGAAGCTCCAGTGCATGGTCGGCGACGTCAGTGGTGTAGCCAACGCCCACGCTCACTGTTTTCACCACCGTCCCCGCCAGCACCACCGGCGGCACACCGCTTTCGATGGCAATTGTGGTGAGCACGTCATTGGAGACCTTCAAACCGAACAACGCGTAGGGGCGGACGGGCGAGGTCTCGATATCTGAAAGCTTCTCCATGATTTCAGACGTGGTGACGCCCAATGCCGCCACAGGCCACAACATCGCCACAACCAGCAGGGCAGACAGCCCGCGCCCGATCATGGCACGACGGCCTCAGTCACCTTCTCCACCATCGGCAGATTGGACAAATCCTCGGCGCGGGACTGCAGCAGCAAATCACGCACGCTCGCCCGCTGGCTGGGGCGTTGCACGACAGGGGCCGCGCTGCTGCTGCCGGATTGAAACGCGGGTGCGGCGGAAGGGCCTGAGGGTGCGAAGGACGGCGTCGTGGGAAATGACGGCGTGGTCGGGAACGAAGGCGTGGTCGGGAACGAAGGCGTCTGCGGCACTGACGGGACCAGCGTGGGTGGGCGGAATGGTGGCGGATCGATGATCACCGGGCGGAACTGCGCCTGCACCGGCCCGGCCAGACTGATCGACACCGCCAGGGTGAAGCCGGTGAGCGGGAAAAGCTTCGGTCGTGGCGAGAAGGTTCCCATTTCTGCCGCCTGTTTCAGACGCCGCGACGCTCGCGCGCCGGTATGGCAAAGTCAAGGCAAACCGGTGTCAAGTTCGGGTCAAATATGCGTGCCAGAAATCGCCGCGCCAGACATTTACCGGTGCAGCATTGGAGCCGCCTCACGCCGCCTTGTCGGGCGTTCCTTCGGTCAGGCGACTGAGCACGTGCAGGTGATTCTGCGCCGCCTGCGCGGTGTCGGCCTCGATGATGCGGTATGTCGCTATCACCACGCGGCCAATTTCGGTCAACCTTGCCCCGCCGCCGCCGCTGCCGCCGGCCGAGGTTTCCACCACCGGCTGGCCGAAGCAGACATTGAGTTCCTCGACCAATTGCCAGGTGCGGCGATAGGACATCCGCAGCGCCCGTCCCGCCGCCGAGATCGAGCCGGAGCGCCCGATCTCCTCCAGCACCGCAATCTTGCCGGGGCCGATGCGCGCGCCCGAGGCGAGATCGACACGGATGCTCAGCCGGGTTAGCGCCGGGCGACTCTGATCAGTTGCGGGTTTTTGCTTCGGCATCGGGGGAGCGAACCATATCCATGCCCGCAAGATCAATCACGCGGCGCACGCAACCGCACCGCATAGCGCCAACTGCATCACCGACCGTCAGGCTGATGCGCGGTGAACCAGTCGCAAATCGTGCTGCCGGTGACGAAGGCGACGCGAGAGCTGGCGCGGAAGAGGTCGAGCATTCCCCGCAATTCGTGAATGCGGTGTGGCACACCGATCAGATGCGGGTGCAGGCCAATGGCGAAGATGCGGACATTGTTGGTGGTCTCACGCTCAAAGCAGGCCAGGGTGTGGCGGACACGGTTGAGCATCTCCCCCGTGGCGTGGCGTTCGATGGCGTAGATGATCGAATCATTCACATCGAGATTGTAGGGCATCGCGACCAAGGGGCCGTGCTTGGTCGTCATATAGGAGGGTACATCGTCCACCACCCAGTCGCACACGTAATCGACGCCCGCCGCCTTGAGCAGATCCGGAGTCTCCAGAGTCTCGCGTAATCCGGGGGAGAGCCAGCCACGCGGGCGGGAGCCGGTGAAGGATTGGATCTTGGTCAGGCACGCCTCGATCAACCCGGCCTCGCCGCCATCGACGAGGTTGGTCGACTTCTGGTGCATGCCGTGGCCGATGAATTCCCAACCCGCTTGCAGCATCGCCTCGGCAGCCTGTGGATAGGCGTCGATCACACCTGCATTGAGGCTGGTCGAGGCGGGCAGACCGTCGAGCAGATCGAGAATGCGTGGCATCCCGGCGCGCATGCCGTAATCGGCCCAGGAGAAATTCGGCACGTCCGGCACCGTCTCCTTGCCATGCGGCGGGGTGACGATGGTGCGTGGCATGGCGTTCTCAAACACCCAATGCTCAACGTTGACGACCAGATGCACCAGGATGGTCTTGCCGTTGAGCGGCTGCAGCTTGGGGGCAGCCGAACTCAGCCGGTAGGGAATGCGCGGATTGGCCATGAGCCGGTCTCCTCAATGGTGCGCGTGAAGGCCGCGCATCTCGGCCATGATCATGGCCTTGTAGGTGGTGAAATCGCCGGTGGTCAGCGTGTCGATGCTGCGCGGGCGAGGGATGTCGATGCGGATGTCCCGCGTGATCCGGCCGGGCCGTGCCGTCATCACACAGACTCGGTCGGCGAGCAGGATCGCCTCGTCGATGTCATGGGTGACGAAGAGGACGGTGGTTTTGAGGGTCTGCCAGATATCGAGCAGCAATTCCTGCATTGAGAGCCGGGTCTGGGCATCGAGTGCTCCGAACGGCTCGTCCATCAGCAGGGCTTTGGGCTGCATCACCAAAGCCCGCGCGATGCCGACGCGTTGGCGCATACCGCCGGAGAGTTGCACGGGCAGCGCCTCGTGGAATTTCTCCAACCCCATCACGCGCAGGATTTCGCGGGCGCGCGGTTCGTAGTCGTCGCGCGCGATGTTCTGCACTTTCGGGCCGAAGACGACGTTTTCCCACACATTGAGCCACGGCAGCAGCGAGGCTTCCTGGAACACCACGCCGCGATCCGGGCCGGGCTTGGTGACGGGGTTTCCGTTGAAGCTCATCCGCCCTTCACTGAGTTTCTCGAAACCGGCGATGAGGTTGAGGAGCGTCGATTTGCCGCAGCCGGAGGGGCCGAGGAGGGCGACGAATTCGCCCTCACCCACGGTGAAATCGACGTTCTCCAAGGCGAGCACGCCGCCATGATAGGTCTTGCAGACCGAGGAGAATTGGATCGTGCCCATGATGGCCTATTGGTTGAACGATTGCAGGCGACGCCAATTCAGCGCCCAGAGTTCGAGCCGGACGATCGCCCAATCCGAGATGAAGCCGAACAGGCCGATGGAGACCATGTCGGCGATCACGATATCCATCCGTCCCACGTAATAGGCATCCCAGAGCACATAGCCGAGCCCGGATTTCACCGCGACCATTTCGGCGACGATCACCGCCGTCCAGCCAATGCCGAGGCCGATGCGCAATCCGGTGAAGATCGAGGGCAGTGCTGCGGGGAGCACCACGCGGCGGAGAATGTCGAGCGGTTGCGCGCCCATCATCAGGGCAGCGCGGATCCAGTTCTTCTCGACATCGCGGGCACCTTGCGTGGTGTTGATCACGATGGGGTAGAACGCGCCGATGGTGATCAGGAAGATCGCGCCGAAATCACGGATGCCGAAAATGGCCAGCGAGATCGGCAGCCACGCGGTGATCGGCACCGGACGCAACCATTGGATCGACGGGTCGACCATCGCCGAGACGATGCGCGACCAGCCGATCAGCACGCCCAGCGGCACGCCGAGCAGAATGGCGACGGCAAACCCTTTCGCCACCCGCTCCGCCGAATGTCCGACCGCTCCCGCCCAGGACCCGACATAGGGCGAGAGCGTCATCGGCCCGGCATGCCCGAAGGCCCAGGTGATCCAGGCCGTCCAGACCCGATCTGGCGTCGGCAACGCACCGCCCGCCAGCGAACCGTCAGTGCCTGCCGCCTGCCACAGTGCCACCGCCGCAATCGGCAGCACCACGGCAAGCAACCAGCGTTTTGTGCGCGATGAGGTCATCAGGCCTTCATCGCCGCGGTGAGGAACGAGCCGTCCCAATACTTGTCGATCTCACCCGAGACATCCTTCGGGATCACGCCGAGATCGTTGAAGGCTTTCGCCTGCGCCTTGATCTGCGCCGGGGTGATGACCGGGCCCAATTTGATGATCTCGGCGATCTTCACCGAGACCGGCAATTCGATGCCGGTCATGCCCGCAATGGCTTCGCCGAATTTCGCGGGCGAGGCACCGAGTTCCTTCATCTTCGAGACATAGGCGGTCACGAAGGCCTGCACGGCGGCGCGCTTGCTGTCCACGGCCGCCTTGTTGGCGACCAACATGCCGAGTTCGGCACCGACGGCCTTGGAGATCGAGTAGTCGAGATTTTTGGCAAAGAAACCGTAGCCCTTCATCACCGGGATCGATTCGAACGGCTCCCACGTGACAATCGCATCGACCTCGCCCTTGTCGAGCGCGGTGTCGAGATTGGTGCCAGCGCCCTGGATGTTGACGGCGGTGAAGGAGTTGTAGGGGATGCCCTTCTCGATCAGCGTCGCGGCGAACTGGAACCACACGGCCGAACCCGGCGCGATGGCGATCTTCTTGCCCTTGATGTCGTCCCAGTTGTCGAACTTGGTGCCGGTGCGGCCGATGACGTATTTCGGCGAGGCGCCAACACCCATGATGCCGATCATGCTGCCCGAACCATTGGCGAGCGAAATCGCAAGGTCAGCGGGGCCGACGGCTGCGACATCGAGCGAGCCGGCCAGCAGGGCGGTGCGCGCATCGGCGTAGCGGACGAATTCGACCAGCTTCACATCCATGCCGGTCTTTTTCAGATCATCGGCGGCGGCCAGGATCGGGGCGAGATGGCCGACCTTTTCGTAGCCGATGGTCAGCGTGGTCGCTTCAGCGCGCACCGGGCGCGCGATGGTGGCAGCAAGACCAAGGGCGGGGAGCCCTCCAAGGATCGTACGACGCTTCATAGGCCCTCTCCTTCGTTGATACTAAAGACCTGTGAACACAGGATCACGCTTTTCGCGAAAGGCCAATTGCCCTTCGCGATAGTCCTGGCTGGCAAAGCAGGCTGTCACCAATGCATCCACCGCGCCAATGTCGCGCTCGGCTTCCGGACGGGTGAGTTCGATCAAGGCACGCTTGATCGCCTTCAGCGTGAGCGGCGCGTTGCTGCCGATGCGGGCGAGATAGGCGGCGGCCTCATCGCGGAAGCTTTCGGCGGCGAACAGCGCGTTGACCACGCCCATCCGCAACGCTTCCGGGCCTTCGACGATCCGTGCCGAGATCAGCAGATCGGCCACCGACCCGATGCCGACCTTGCGCGCCATCACCTCGATGCTGTGATAGCCATAGCCGAGGCCGAGACGGGCGGCGGGGATGCGGAAGCGGGAGGTGGTGGAGGCGATGCGCAGATCGCAATACATCGCCAATTCCATGCCGCCACCGAAGCAGATGCCCGAAATGACAGCAATTGTCGGCTTCTGCGCACCACCCAAGCCAGCGCAGGCGCGCTCGACCGCACGGTCATAGGCGATCACGTCTTCGGGCTTCGTGCGCTTCTCGGCGAACTGGCTGATATCGGCCCCCGCCGAAAACGCCCGCTCACCCGCACCGGTGAGGGCGATGGCGCGCGCCGCCGGATCAGCCTCGGCGCGCGCGATGGAATCGGCCAGACCGATCCACATCTCCAACCGCATCGCGTTCATCCGGGCGGGCTGGTCGATCACCAACCAGGCAATGCCGCCTTCGACGCTGTAGGCGATCTGCGGAGTGCTCATGGTCAAATCACTCCCTCCGCGCGCAAGGCGGCGATGTCGTCCGGTGTCAGTCCGGCTTCTGCCAACACCATAGCAGAATGCGCGCCCTTGTCGGGAAGGGGAGCAACCACAGAAGACGGCGTGCGCGAAAGCGTGACGGGCTGGCCGACCAGTTTGATCTCGCCACGCTCGGGATGCGTGACCGTCTGGGCGATGCCGAGATGCTGCACCTGGGCGTCGGCAAACACCTCATCCATCTTGTAGATCGGCCCGGCAGGCACGGAATGCGATTCCAGCTTTTCCAGCAAGCTTGCCGAACTCTCAGCGGCGAAGATCGGAGCGAGGAGTGAGGACAGCGCCGGGCGATTGCGAAACCGCGCCTCGCCTGTGGCGTAATCCGGATGATCGGCCAGACCTTCCAGGTTGAGCGCCCTGCACAGGGATCGAAACTGTCCGTCACCGCCGACGCCGAGATTGATGTAGCCATCGGCGGTCTGCATCACGCCCATCGGCGTGGAATAGGGGTGATCATTGCCAGCCTGACCCGGCACCACATCATCGATCAGGTAGCGCGCCGCCTGGAAATCGCAGAGGGCGATCTGGGCTTCGAGCAGCGAGGTGTGCACCCATTGCCCGAGCCCGGATTTCTCCCGCTCGGTCAGCGCCACCAGAATTCCGGTTGCCGCGTAGACACCAGCAGTCGAATCCGCCACCGCCACGCCCGCGCGCACCGGCCCCTGGCCGGGCAGCCCCGTCACCCACATCAACCCGCCCATGCCTTGGGCGATCTGATCGAACCCCGCACGGGTGCGGTAGGGGCCGCTCTGTCCGAAGCCCGAGATGGAAGCGAGGATGATGCGCGGATTGACTGCTTTCAGCGCCTCATAGCCGATGCCGAGGCGCTCCTTCACATCCGGGCGGTAATTCTCCACCACCACATCGGCGGTCTCGACCAGCTTGAGAAAGACGCGCAGGCCCGCAGGCTTCTTCAGGTTCAGCGTGATCGAGCGCTTGTTGCGATGCAGGTTCTGCATGTCGTAGCCCAGCCGGGCGCCGGACATGCCCTCATTCGGGTCAACGCCATCGGGTGCTTCGATCTTGATCACATCCGCCCCAAAATCGGCCAGCACCCGGCAACAGGTCGGCCCGGCACGCACGCGGGTGAGGTCGA